>CAMCWJ010000005.1 GCA_945882475.1 Bifidobacterium breve | reverse complement strand
ATCGAACCAGGGCTACACCGGTTATCTGCGGGAGGACTATCTCGGCCGCGATACCCGCGGCGCGCCGAACTTCACTGCTGAGCAGTTGGCGACGAATTTCGCTCACACCGTCGAGGCGGGTTGGCCGATCATGTGTCACGCCAACGGGGACGCGGCGCTGGACATGGTGATGGCGGCATTCGCCGTCACCGCGAAACTGCCGGCCTGGGATGCCGGCAAGCGGCACCGCACCGAGCACTCCTCGCTGTTGCACGACGAACACATCGCCGCCATGGCCGCCCTCGGCATCACCCCGAGTTTCCTGATGAACCACGTCCGACTCTGGGGCAAGGTGATGCGCGACGAGATCCTTGGCGTGCAGCGCGCCCAACTGCTCGACCGCTACGGTTCGGCGGTGAAGGCCGCGCTGCGCGCCAGCTTCCACTGCGACTACTCGGTCTCGCCCATCGGCCCGCTCAGCTATGTCGCGACCGCGGCGGCCCGGACGATCGCCGACGGCGGCGACGTGCTCAACGCAGCCGAACGTGTTCCGGTGGCGCAGGCATTACGGGGCAGCACTATCGACGCGGCGTGGATGTGCCACAGCGACGGCCTTGTCGGTTCCCTCGCCGCCGGCAAGGCTGCGGATTTCGTGATCCTCACCGATGACCCGCTGGGCCACGAGAACGATCCTGATGCGGTGCGTGAGATCGAAGTCCTCGCAACCTATCTGGACGGCACCGCAGTGCATACGGCGTGATCAGACACCACAAGGGGGAGCGTCAGTAGATGAGCACAACAACAGCCAGGGTGGCCGTGTCGCGCGCGCCACGTGGCTGGCGCGCGCCGGGGAGTGCGTGGCGCGCGATGCCCGGCACGGGCGCCGGATCGCCTAGTCCGGAACCAGGATCTGCACCGCCCGTTCGATGACGGCATCAAGGTCGTCGCCGAGGGTGCCGGCCAGCCACTGCTGGTTGAGTTCGAAGGTAGCCCCGGCGCAGATCGCGGCCATGACCTCGGCGGTCATCCGGTCGGATTCGGCATCGGCACGCTGGCGAACCCAAAATATGTACTGCCGCAGTTCCTGCTGGGCCGCTGCACGGCGGGCCACCAGGACCGGGTTGATGGGTGCGCCGGTGAACAGGATCTCGCCGCGTCGCCGGTCGGCCGAGCTGAAGTCCAGGACGGCGGCGATCCCGGCCCGCAGCCGCAACCGGTCCTCGGGTTCCTCGAAAGTGGCCGTGCGCAGCGCCCTGCGCAGGTCCCCGTACACGTGGTCGTACACCGCTCCGAGCAGTTCGTCGACGGATTCGAAGCTCTCATAGAAGTAGCGGTGGTTCAGGTTCGCCGCCCGGCAGACCGACCGGACCGCCACCTCCGCCTCGCCGCCCCGTCCGAACAGGTCGTAGGCGGTCTGCACGAGCAGCGCCCGGCGCAGCGCGACTCGCTCCGCGGCGGGCACACCGGCCCAGCGGGTGGGAGAGGACATCAGCGGAGAATATCGGTGCAGAAGGTGCCTGGCGGGGCGCAGGGAACAAAACCGGTATTCCTGCGGTTACCTGTTCCGATACTTGAGTGACCCAGGCTCAACTGTTGGTTGACAGGGAGGCCTGCCTCCAGCAAGCTTGAGTCTAGGTCGCTCAGATCAGCAGTTCCAGAGAAACATCTCGTTCCAGAGAAACATCTAGCAGGAGGAATACACCATGGCTCGTGCGGTCGGAATCGACCTCGGGACCACCAACTCCGTCGTCTCGGTTCTCGAAGGCGGCGACCCTGTCGTCGTTGCCAACTCCGAGGGCTCACGGACGACGCCGTCGGTGGTTGCCTTTGCACGTAACGGCGAAGTGCTGGTCGGACAGCCCGCCAAGAACCAGGCGGTGACCAACGTCGACCGCACCATCCGGTCGGTCAAACGCCACATGGGCACCGACTGGACCGTCGACATCGACGGCAAGAACTACACCGCCCAGGAGATCAGCGCCCGCGTCCTGCAGAAACTCAAGCGTGACGCGGAGAGCTACCTCGGCGAGGACATCACCGACGCGGTCATCACGGTGCCCGCCTACTTCAACGATGCCCAGCGCCAGGCGACCAAGGAAGCCGGCCAGATCGCGGGCCTCAACGTGCTGCGCATCGTCAACGAGCCCACCGCCGCAGCGTTGGCCTATGGCATGGACAAGGGCAGCAAGGAACAGACCATCCTGGTCTTCGACCTCGGCGGCGGCACCTTCGACGTGTCCCTGCTGGAGATCGGCGACGGCGTCGTCGAGGTCCGCGCGACCTCGGGTGACAACCACCTCGGTGGCGACGACTGGGATGACCGGATCGTCGAGTGGCTCGTCGACAAGTTCAAGGCCAGTGCCGGCATCGACCTGACCAAGGACAAGATGGCGATGCAGCGGCTGCGCGAGGCTGCCGAGAAGGCCAAGATCGAGCTCAGCTCCGGCCAGGGCACATCGATCAACCTGCCCTACATCACCGTCGATGCGGACAAGAATCCGCTGTTCCTCGACGAGCAGCTGACCCGTGCTGAGTTCCAGAAGATCACCCAGGATCTGCTCGACCGCACCCGGGCGCCGTTCCAGCAGGTCATCAAGGATGCCGGCATCTCGGTGTCCGACATCGACCATGTCGTGCTGGTCGGCGGTTCCACCCGTATGCCCGCGGTGACCGACCTGGTAAAGGAACTGACCGGTGGCAAGGAACCCAACAAGGGCGTCAACCCCGATGAAGTTGTCGCGGTCGGCGCTGCACTGCAGGCGGGCGTCCTCAAGGGCGAAGTCAAAGATGTCCTGCTGCTTGACGTCACGCCGCTGAGCCTCGGTATCGAGACCAAGGGCGGGGTGATGACCAAGCTCATCGAGCGCAACACCACCATCCCGACCAAGCGGTCGGAGACCTTCACCACCGCCGACGACAATCAGCCGTCGGTGCAGATCCAGGTGTTCCAGGGCGAGCGTGAGATCGCTGCGCACAACAAGCTGCTCGGCAGCTTCGAGTTGACCGGCATCCCGCCGGCTCCGCGCGGAGTGCCCCAGATCGAGGTCACCTTCGACATCGACGCCAACGGCATCGTGCACGTCACGGCCAAGGACAAGGGCACCGGTAAGGAGAACACGATCAAGATCCAGGAAGGCTCCGGCATTTCCAAGGAGGAGATCGACCGGATGATCAAGGACGCCGAGGCGCACGCCGACGAGGACCGCAA
This sequence comes from Bifidobacterium breve, assembly GCA_945882475.1. GTDB lineage: Bacteria > Actinomycetota > Actinomycetes > Mycobacteriales > Mycobacteriaceae > Mycobacterium. Next base: position 19,842 of record CAMCWJ010000005.1, on the reverse strand, counting down.
GCGTCGCGAGGAGGCCGACGTCCGCAACCAGGCTGAGTCGCTGGTCTACCAGACCGAGAAGTTCGTCACCGAACAGCGGACTGCCGAGGGTGGCTCGAAGGTGCCCGAGGACACCTTGGTCAAGGTCGACGACGCCATCGCTGAGGCGAAGACGGCGCTGGCCGGCACCGACATCGGCGCGATCAAGTCGGCGATGGAGAAGCTGGGCCAGGAGAGCCAGGCTCTCGGCCAGGCCATCTACGAGGCGGCCCAGTCCGAGCAGGCCGCGGGCGGCGGCGCGGGTGGATCGTCCGCCGACGACGTGGTGGACGCCGAGGTCGTCGAGGACGATCAGGACAACCGATGACCCCTCCGGACAGCGATCAGGATCGCGACGAACCGGTGACCGTCACCGACACGCGACGCATCGATCCGCAGACCGGTGAAGGGCGCGAGGGATTCGGCGGGCAGGAGCGAAGCGACTCGGGATATGGACCCGGCCCGGCCCCCAGTGGGTCGGCGCCGGGGGCCTTCCCGGGAGAGTCGCCGGAGGAGGCCGACAAGGCCGCCGAACTGCTGGGCGATCTGCAGCGGGTGCAGGCCGACTTCGCCAACTACCGCAAGCGCGCACTGCGCGACCAGGAGTCGGCCGGCGAACGTGCCAAGGCAGGGGTTGTCATCCAGTTGCTGCCGGTGCTCGATGATCTCGAGCGAGCGCGCGGCCACGGCGATCTGGAAGCCAGCCCACTCAAAGCGGTGGCCGACAAGCTCGCGGCGGTACTCACCGGACTCGGTCTGATGGGCTTCGGCGCCGAGGGCGAGGATTTCGATCCATCGCTGCACGAGGCCGTCCAGCACGAGGGCGACGGCTCGCATCCGGTGATCGGGCACGTCATGCGGCGGGGCTACCGGCTTGGCGACCAGGTGCTGCGGCATGCACTCGTCGGCGTGGTCGACGCCGTTGCGGTGGATCAGAACGCAGAATCAGATCAGTAGTGGCAAGGAGGTGACGCGGCATGGTTCAACGGGAATGGGTTGAGAAGGACTTCTACAAGGTGCTCGGCGTCTCCTCCGACGCCAAGGACGACGAGATCAAACGGGTCGCCCGAAAGCTTCTCGCCGAGAACCATCCTGACCGCAACCCCAACAATCCGGCGGCCGAGGACAGGTACAAAGCGGTCGGCGAGGCCAAGGACGTGCTGCTGGACCCGGCCAAGCGCAAGGAGTACGACGAGACCAGGCGCCTGTTTGCCGGCGGGGGCGGCTTCGGCCGCCGTTTCAGCGGCGGCGACGGTGGTGGATTCAGCTCGGATGCAGGCGGATTCAACCTCAACGACCTGTTCGGAGCGGCCGGGCAGGACGGCGGGGCCAACATCGGCGACCTGTTCGGCGGATTGTTCGGCCGAGGTGGTGCCGCGCCGCGCACCAGCCGTCCGCGCCGGGGCAATGATCTGGAGACCGAGACCGAACTCGAATTCCACGAGGCCACCCAGGGGGTGGCCATGCCCCTGCGGCTGACCAGTCCTGCCCCGTGCACGAATTGCCATGGCAGCGGGGCCCGTCCGGGCACCAGCCCCAAGGTGTGCGCGAGCTGCAACGGCGCGGGTGTGATCAGCAGCAACCAGGGTGCGTTCGGCTTCTCTGAACCGTGCAGTGACTGCCGGGGGAGCGGATCGATCATCGAGAACCCCTGCGACGAATGCCGGGGCACCGGAGTGACCACCCGTACTCGCACCATCAACGTCCGGATCCCCCCGGGGGTCGAGGATGGCAAGCGCATCCGGTTGGCCGGGCAAGGCGAGGCCGGACTTCGCGGCGCCCCGTCGGGAGATCTCTACGTCACCGTGCATGTGCGCCCAGACAAGGTTTTCGCCCGAAACGGTGATGACCTGACCGTGACGGTCCCGGTGAGTTTCAGCGAATTGGCCTTGGGTACAACGCTTTCGGTGCCGACTCTGGACGGCAAGGTCGGCGTGAAGGTGCCCAAGGGTACCGCCGACGGCCGCATCCTGCGGGTGCGTGGGCGTGGCGTGCCTAAGCGCAGCGGCGGCCAGGGTGACCTGCTCGTCACGGTCAAGGTCGCCGTTCCGCCGAAGCTCGAGGGCGAGGCACTGGAGGCGCTGGAGGCCTACGCCGCCGCCGAACGTTCCGGTGGTTTCGATCCGCGCGCGGGCTGGGCGGGCAACCGGCCATGAGTGCCGCCGGTGACCCGCACGTCAGCCGGACCTTTCTGATCTCGGTCGCGGCCGAGTTGTCGGGAATGCACGCACAGACCTTGCGGACCTACGACCGCCTGGGTCTGGTGAGCCCGGAGCGCAGCGCCGGCGGCGGCCGGCGCTACTCCGAGCACGACGTCGAGTTGCTGCGCGAGATCCAGCGTCTGTCCCAGGACGAGGGCGTCAACCTCGCCGGGATCAAGCGCATCATCGAGTTGTCCAATCAGGTCGAGGCGCTGCAGTCCCGCGTGCAGGAGATGACCGAGGAATTGATGCGCAGCAGGCCCCGCCGTGATCTTGCCGTACTGCCCAAGAGCACTGCGGTGGTGGTGTGGAAGCCCCGCCGGTAGCCGCTCCGCGAGCTAGCTGACGCGGATCGTGAAGGTCGCCGAGGCGGGACGTCCCGGCACCGCGACCCGGTAGCCGCCCTTGCGCAGGGCGTTGGTCGGGGCCGTCATCGGTTCGATGCCCACCACGTCGTCGTTGGCGGGTGCGAAGATCTGCGCAGCCGGGTAACCGGATCCGAAGATCACCTCGATGCGGCGGCCGCCGCCGGAGAGCGCGAAGGTCCCACCCTGGGGTACTTCGTCGAAGCCGTCGTCGAATGTTCGCTCGCCCAATTCCTCCGACAATGCCGGCCACGACTCGGTAGCGCCGCTGGGGATGCCCCAGTTGTCCACCGGTAGGTGGCGCAGCGGCGGGGTCTCCAGCCGCCACTGCGACCGGGGAACGTCCGGGATCCGCAGGTACGGGTGGTAGCCGAAGCACAGGGGCACCGATGCGGATGTGGTCGGCGTGACTGTGGTCTCAATCGTCAGCGCCCGGTTGGCAAGGGTGATGTCGAGTGTGACGACGTGGGGGAACGGAAAGCTGGTCAACAGTCGCGGCTGGCCGCCGAAGTCGAGGTCGGCGGTGAGCTTGTTCTCGGACTGCTTGACCAGCCACCCCGGGTAGGCCGCCAGCACCCCGTGGATCACCAGCCCGTGCTCATCGGAGCGCACCCCGCCGACACCGGGTGTCAGCGTCACCGCACCGCCGTCGACGCCGTAGCCGTTGGCGCTCAACCGGTTCGCCCACGGGTAGAGAATCGGGATGCCCATGGTCTTACCGGTCTTGAGATAGGCCTGAAGGCCGCGACGCTGGCCGAGCAACTCGACCCCGTCGTCGGTCAACGACGTGCACACCATGCCCGCCGACGGGATGAAAGTCGCGACGAGGGCGGAGGAGGGGTCTTTCAGGACGATCGAGGGCAGCTGGGCCAGTGTCGGATTGTGCCATGACGCACCAGCCGGGGACCAAGCGCCCGCAGCGCCTGACTCAGCGCGCTCAGCGCTGTTGGTTGAGAACTCCGTCGCGCCGGGCGCGGGCGATGTTGGCCATCACCCGATCGACCATCTCGGTGTAGGCCGAGCCATCGTTGAGGATGTCGGTGCGGCCGAGATGGCGAAGGTAGGCGTCGATACGGCGTTCCAGGGACCAATCCCAGTAGTCGCGACGGGTGTACGGCGATGCGAGAAACTGCCACGCGATGGCGTCGATCTCGGCAGCCGCCCCGGCCATCGTCATGCGATCCCCATCGTCATATGAACCCCTCCCCGGAGTCCCGCTACGAGGATCGTACGCAGATCCGGGCCGCGGAAGGGGCGAAGGTCACCGATGCCTACAGACTGTGAATTCCAGACCTACAGACTGTGAATTCCCTTGTACAGCAGTGCCAGACCGAGCAGGAGGAGGATGGCGCCGATCAACGCGCCGTGATTGGACTGCATCCAGTCCTTGATGCGGTTCAGTGGGCCGTCCAGTTTCTCGCCGGCGATCTGATACGCCAGTACCGGCAGCGCCACCGAGGATGCCGCGAACACGGTGAACAAAGCGACCGCCTGCCAGGAGCCGACGGTGCCGAGTGCGGCACTCCCGATCGCCAATCCCGCTGCGGCGCACATCAACAGAACCTTGAAGTTCAGGACGGTCAGCGCGAGCGCGGCCAGGAAGGCCCGCCCCGGCGCGATGGACGTCATCGCGGTCATCCACTTGGGTGAGTGCGCGGAGCGGTTGCGGGTGAACCAGCGGTACAGGCCCAGTCCGATCAGTCCGACGCCCACGGCGATGCGCAGGTACGGTGCCCAACCGGGCTGCGCGTTCAGGCTGCCGACGAGGTCGGAGGCGACGACGAAGGCGGCGGTGATACCGGCGATGGAGACGACCCATCCCGCCAGGAACGCCAGGCTGGTCGGCCGTGGGCGCGGGGTGTGCAGCATCAGGATGGCGGGGATGATCGTGAATGGCGACAGTGCGATGACCATCGCCAACGGGATCAGCTCCGCGAGTTCGAAGGCCTCATTGCTCACCACGGAAACGTAGCCAAAGTGGGCAGTGCGCGCGAACCGGATTTCATCCCGGCGCGGGCCGCAGCGTCCAGGCTGGAACCCAGTGCGTGACCGGCCTGCTCAGGGCGCCGTAGGTGATCCGATAGGTGACCAGACCCCACCACTGGCCCTCTTCGCACAGGCCCCAGCATCCGAGGGTGCCGGTGACGACTTTGGACAGCTGCAAGCCGTGCGGGTGATAGCGGCCGCTGCGGTGCGGTTCGCGGGGAAACAGCGCTACGAGGTCGACCAGCACCGGCATCGGAGGACGCACCTGCCGGAACGGCACCCGGACCGGCTGGCCGTTGTAGCCGATCGCCGCCATCGGGTGCGCACCCTCCGCCATCGTTCGATCATATGTTCGACACGTGACGGGTGTGGGCGGTTGCCGAACTGCCCTACCGTGGATGGGGAATCACTCGGTAGCGTAGAAATTCGACAGGATTGAGCGGAACAGACTCAAGTTTGACGGTGTTGTACCTGTCAACACTCATACGTACTGACAAGGAGGTGTCGTGGACTCGTTCAACCCGACCACGAAGACCCAGGCGGCGCTGTCCGCCGCACTGCAGGCCGCCAGTGCGGCCGGCAACCCGGAGATCCGGCCCGCCCATCTGCTGATGGCGCTACTCACCCAGACCGACGGCATCGCCGGACCGTTACTCGAGGCAGTCGGCGTCGACCCCGCGACCATCCGCACTGAGACGCAGAGCCTCCTCGACCGGCTGCCGTCCAGCAGTGGTGCGACCTCGCAGCCGCAGCTGTCACGGGAATCCCTGGCGGCGGTCAACGCCGCCCAGCAACTCGCCACCGAGATGGACGACGAGTACGTCTCGACCGAACACCTGTTGGTGGGCTTGGCCGGCGGGCTGGGTCGCTCCGCTCCGGCAGGCAACTCCGATGTCGCGAAGATCCTCACCGGCGCGGGTGCATCGCCGCAGGCGTTGCGTGACGCCTTCACCAAGGTGCGCGGCAGCGCCCGGGTCACCAGCCCCGATCCCGAGGCCAGTTATCAGGCGCTGGAGAAGTACTCCACCGACCTGACCGCCCGGGCCCGCGAGGGCAAGCTCGACCCGGTTATTGGGCGCGACAACGAGATTCGCCGCGTCATTCAGGTGCTGAGCCGTCGCACCAAGAACAATCCCGTGCTCATCGGCGAACCCGGTGTTGGCAAGACCGCCATCGTCGAGGGCCTAGCCCAGCGCATCATCGACGGCGACGTCCCGGAAAGCCTGCGGGACAAGACTGTTGTCTCCCTGGACATGGGGTCCATGGTGGCCGGCGCGAAATATCGCGGCGAATTCGAGGAACGCCTCAAGGCCGTGCTCGACGACATCAAGAACTCGGCCGGCCAGATCATCACCTTCATCGACGAACTGCACACCATCGTCGGCGCCGGCGCCACCGGTGAGGGCGCGATGGATGCCGGCAACATGATCAAGCCGATGCTGGCCCGCGGCGAGCTTCGGATGGTCGGCGCCACCACGCTCGAGGAGTACCGCAAGTACATCGAGAAGGACGCCGCCCTGGAGCGTCGTTTCCAGCAGGTCTTCGTGGGCGAGCCGTCGGTGGAGGACACCATCGGCATCCTGCGCGGCCTCAAGGACCGCTACGAGGTCCACCACGGTGTCCGGATCACCGACTCGGCACTGGTGGCGGCGGCGACGCTGTCCGATCGCTACATCACCAGCCGCTTCCTGCCGGACAAGGCCATCGACCTGGTCGACGAGGCCGGATCCCGGCTGCGGATGGAGATCGACTCCCGCCCGGTGGAGATCGACGAGGTTGAACGCCTGGTGCGGCGCCTTGAGATCGAGGAGATGGCGCTGGCGAAGGAAGAAGATGCCGCCTCCAAGGACCGCCTGGAGAAACTGCGCGCCGAGTTGGCCGATCAGAAGGAAAAACTCGCGGAACTGACCACGCGGTGGCAGAACGAGAAGAACGCCATCGACATCGTCCGCGACCTCAAGGAGCAGTTGGACCATCTGCGCGGTGAGTCCGAGCGCGCCGAGCGGGACGGTGATCTGGCCAAGGCCGCCGAACTGCGCTACGGCCGGATCCCCGAGATCGAGAAACAACTCGACGCGGCACTGCCGCAGGCCGAGCAGCAGGCCAACGTCATGCTCAAGGAAGAAGTCGGACCCGATGACATCGCCGATGTGGTGGCGGCCTGGACCGGCATCCCGGCCGGCCGGTTACTCGAGGGCGAGACGGCCAAGCTGCTGCGGATGGAAGACGAACTCGGCAAGCGGGTCGTCGGTCAACGCAATGCTGTCCAGGCGGTCTCCGACGCGGTTCGCCGCAGCCGGGCCGGAGTGGCTGACCCCAACCGGCCGACGGGATCGTTTCTGTTCCTCGGGCCCACCGGCGTTGGCAAGACCGAACTGGCCAAGGCGCTGGCCGATTTCCTGTTCGACGATGAACGCGCGATGGTCCGGATCGACATGAGCGAGTACGGCGAAAAGCATTCCGTCGCAAGGCTTGTCGGTGCCCCTCCCGGCTACATCGGTTACGACCAGGGTGGCCAGCTCACCGAGGCGGTGCGCCGGCGGCCCTACACCGTGGTGCTTTTCGACGAGGTCGAGAAGGCCCACCCGGACGTGTTCGATGTGCTGCTGGCTGTGCTCGACGAGGGTCGGCTCACTGACGGGCAGGGCCGCACGGTGGACTTCCGCAACACCATCCTGATCCTGACCTCGAATCTTGGATCGGGCGGCGACGAGGAGCAGGTGATGGCGGCGGTGCGGGCGGCGTTCAAGCCGGAGTTCATCAACCGGCTCGACGACGTGCTGATCTTCGAGGGTCTCAAGCCCGACGAGTTGGTGCAGATCGTCGACATCCAGTTGGCTCAGCTGCAGAAGCGGCTGGCTGCGCGGCGCCTGGATCTGCAGGTGTCGCTGGCGGCCAAAGAGTGGCTGGCCGAGCGTGGGTTCGACCCGGTCTACGGTGCCCGGCCGCTGCGCCGCCTGGTGCAGCAGGCCATCGGTGATCAGCTGGCCAAGCTGCTGCTCGCCGGTGAGGTCCACGACGGCGACATTGTGCCGGTCAACACCGCACCCGACGGGGAGTCCCTGATCTTGGGCTGATCCCGGTCTTGGGCTGATCCCGGGCGGATCGCGCGAAGCGGTTAGGCTGGCGGCAATGGTCCCGTTCTGGTTCACGCTGTCCGCACTCTGCTTCGTCGGTGCTGCGGTGTTGCTCTACATCGACATCGGCCGTCGCCGCGGCCTGGGCCGCCGCCGCAAGTCCTGGGCCCGCTCGCACGGATTCGACTACGAAACCGAGTCGACCGAGATCGTGGACCGTTGGGAGCGCGGCGTGATGTCGACCGTCGGCGACGTGACCGCACGCAACGTGGTGCTCGGTCAGATCCGCGGCGAAGCGGTGTACGTCTTCGACCTCGAGGACGTCGCCACCGTCATCGCGTTGCACCGCAAGATCGGCACGAACGTGGTGATGGATCTGCGCCTCAAGGGCGTCAAAGAACCCCGCGAGAGCGACGTCTGGTTACTCGGGGCGATCGGGCCGCGGATGGTGTACTCCAACAACCTCGATGCCGCGCGCCGGGCCTGTGACCGTCGGCTGGTCACCTTCGCCCACAGCGCTCCGGATTGCGCCGAGATCATGTGGAACGAACAGAACTGGACCCTGGTCGCCATGCCGGTCTCCGCCACCCGGGCCCAGTGGGACGAGGGCCTGCGCACGGTGCGGCAGTTCAACGACCTGCTGCGGGTGCTGCCGCCGATCCCGGCGCAGGCCGCCTCCGAGTCGGCGCCCCGCCGCATCGCCGCGCCGGGCCGCCCGCAGGCTCCTGCCGCCCGGCCGCAGCAACTCTGAGTCCTTCGATGCCTCGTCCCGTCGCAGTGATCACCGGCCCCACGGCGGGTTTGGGAGCGGGTTATGCCCGCCGTTTCGCCCGCGATGGCCATGACCTGGTCCTGGTCGCCCGCGATGTCGACCGACTCTGCGATCTGGCCAACGAGTTGCGCGCCGCCCACCGCATCTCCGTCGAGGTGCTGCCCGCCGACCTGGCCGAGGCCGAGGGCCGGGACCGGGTGTGCACCCGGCTGGCCGCCGGCGTGCAGGTTCTGGTCAACAACGCCGGGTTCGGAACCTCGGGGACGTTCTGGTCTGCCGACCCCGCGCTGCTGCAGCGCCAACTCGACGTCAACGTCACCGCCGTCATGCAACTGACCCGGGCGGCGCTGCCGTCGATGGTGGCGGAGCGCACCGGGTCGGTGATCAACATCGCCAGCGTCGCCGGCCTGCTGTCCGGCCGCGGGTCGACCTACTCCGCGTCGAAAGCCTGGGTGGTGTCGTTCTCCGAGGGCCTGGCCAACGGCTTGACCGGAACAGGTGTCGGCGTGCACGCGGTATGCCCGGGCTTCGTGCGTACCGAGTTCCATCAGCGGGCGGGCATCGCGACGGCCGCCATCCCCGGGCCGATGTGGCTGACCGTCGACGGCGTGGTCGAGGAGAGTCTGGCCGATGTGGCCGCCGGAAAGGTGATCAGCATCCCGGGTAGGCAGTACAAGGTCCTCACCGGCGTCGGACGCCTGCTGCCGCGCCGCCTGGTGCGTGCACTCACCAAGAGAATCGGAGGTGGCCGTGACCGCACCTGAATTGACCGCCGCCGACCGCGACGAACTCGCCGGCCTGGTGCGTCAGCTATCGGTGGTATTCGGCCGGGTCACGCTGTCGTCTGGAAAAGAAGCCGACTATTACGTCGATCTGCGCCGTGCCACCCTGCACCACCGGGCCGCCCCGCTGATCGGACGGCTGACCCGTGAGCTCACCGCTGACTGGGACTACGTCGCCGTCGGCGGCCTGACCCTGGGCGCTGATCCCGTGGCCTGCGCGGTGATGCATGCCCCGGGCCGGCCCATCGACGCCTTCGTGGTGCGTAAGTCGGTGAAAGCCCATGGGCTGCAACGCCTTATCGAAGGCACCGAGGTGGCCGGTAAACGCGTCCTGGTGGTGGAGGACACCAGCACCACGGGCGGATCGGCGCTGACCGCGGTCGCTGCGGTTCGCGACGCCGGCGGTACCGTGATCGGTGTCATCACCGTGGTGGACCGGGCCACCGGGGCGGCCGAGGCGATCGAAGCCCAGGGCGTGCCCTACCGCCACATCCTCGGCCTAGCCGACCTCGGGCTCGCCAACTCTTAGCTCAGCCGGGTCCAGGGACCAGGAGCGGAATCCGCGACTGGGCGCCCCGGACGGGTTGGGCCCGTAGATCGCCAGCATCCGGGCGTACCCGGGGGCCAGGTAGCGGCCCAGATGGCCGCCGCGGACCAGTGCGGCGTCACCGGGTCCCAGCCTCACCGAGACCCCCTCGGACTCGACGACGAGTTCACCGGCCAGCAGGTAGGTGGTCTCGTCGTGCGGATGCAGGTCCTCCCAGCCCTGGCCCTCCATCTCCCATTCGTGGATCACCACGTCGGTCCATGCGGCCCCGGGGTCATCGGTGCGGTGACCGGTGAGGCTCGCGCATTCGGACCGGCGACCGTGCGAATCGGGCGTCAGCGTCACCCGCGGGAAATGGACCAGGGCAGTCATCAGGGCATCCTCTCAGAGCTGGCTACCCTCTCACCATGCCGACAGACGGACCCGGCCCCACCGAGTGGTCCACTCCCACTGACTCGAACCTCGTCAATGGAGTGGGGCCCTGGACCGGGCCGCCGCCCGACGACCCGCGGTATGACCCCGAGTTGCTCGAGCACGGCGATAGCCGCAATGTCGTTGATGCATACCGGTATTGGACCCGGGAAGCGGTTATCGCCGACATCGACACCCGCCGGCACCGACTGCACGTGGCAATCGAGAACTTCGGCAACGACGCCAATATCGGTGCGGTGGTCCGCACCGCCAACGCGTTCGCCGTCGACACCGTCCATATCGTCGGCCGCCGGCGCTGGAACCGGCGCGGGGCCATGGTCACCGACCGATACCAGCGCCTGGCCCACCACGACGACACCGCCGAGCTCCTGGACTTCGCCCGGGTCGCCGGGCTCGCTGTGGTCGCGGTGGACAACACCCCCGGCTCGGTGCGCCTCGAGCAGGCCACATTGCCGCGCGACTGCCTGCTGGTTTTCGGGCAGGAGGGTCCGGGCATCAGCGAGCAGGCCCGGGCCGGCGCCGCCGTAACGGTCTCGATAGCTCAATTCGGATCGACCCGCAGCATCAACGCCGGGGTCGCCGCCGGGATCGCCATGCACGCCTGGATCCGGCAATGGGCCGACCTGGCGCAGGCCTGGTAGGGCAGGATTGCCGCTCATGGATCAGCAGTGGACGAATCGGGCGGCCAGCGCCGAGGCCGCCGTCGCCAAGCGGCACCTGCGTCGGCTCTGGCGGGTGCCCGGCACCCAACTCGGGGTGGTGGCCTGGCCGCCCACCCGCAAGGACCTTTCCTTTGGCACCTGGCACTACTGGTGGCAGGCGCACCTGCTGGACACCCTTGTCGACGCCCAGGCCCGCGATCCGCAGCCGGACCGGGTGGAGTCCATCAAGCGGCAGATCCGCGGTCACCTCACCCGAAACAACGGCCGCTGGACCAACAACTACTACGACGACATGGCCTGGCTGGCGCTCGCTCTGGAGCGGGCGGATCGAGTGGCCGGGGTGCAGAGTCCGAGGGCGCTGACGACGCTGGCCGACCAGTTGGTCAACGCGTGGGTGCCCGAAGACGGCGGCGGAATCCCGTGGCGCAAACAGGACCAGTTCTTCAATGCCCCCGCCAACGGGCCGGCCGGCATCTTCCTGGCCCGCTACCGCGATCGGCTACCGCGGGCCCAGCAGATGGCGGACTGGATCGACGGGACCCTTATCGACCCCGAGACGCATCTGGTGTTCGACGGCGTCAAGGGTGGCTCGCTGGTGCGGGCCCAGTACACCTATTGCCAGGGTGTCGTGCTGGGTCTGGAGACCGAACTGGCGGTGCGCACCGCGGACGGCCGGCACGCCGCCAGGGCGCGCCGCCTGATCGCCGCGATCGAGGACAACATGGCCCCGGCCGGAGTGCTCAAGGGTGCCGGCGGCGGAGACGGCGGACTGTTCGCCGGAATCACCGCGCGCTACCTGGCACTGGCCGCCACCGAATTGCCCGGTGACACCGGTGAGGACGCCGCAGCGCGCGACACCGCCCGTCGGATCGTGCTGGCCAGCGCGAAGGCGGCCTGGGATAACCGGCAGACCGTCGAAGGCCTGCCCCTGTTCAGCGCGTTCTGGGATCGCCCGGCCGAGTTGCCGGCGTCGGGCACCTCTGCCGCGGTGTTCCACGACGGGTCGGTGAGCGCTTCGGAGATTCCCGAACGCGATCTCTCCGTTCAGGTTTCGGGATGGATGCTGATGGAGGCCGCACACACGGTCTCGGTGGGGTAGCTCAGCGTCTGCCCAACAGATTGCGGCCCACGGCCAACAGGCCCGGCAGGACCGACAGGAACACGATCAGCAGGATCATCACCTCGAGGTTCTCCTTGACGAACGGCACGTTGCCCAGGAAGTAGCCGAGCAGTGTCATTCCCGCCCCCCACAGGATGCCGCCGATGATGTCGAATCCGAGGAACAGCGGATAACGCATGTAGGACACTCCGGCGAGCACCGGGGTGAAGGTCCGCACGATCGGCACGAAGCGGGCCAGGATGATGGTCTTGGGTCCGTGCTTTTCGAAGAAGGCATGCGACTCGGTGACGTAGTGCTTCTTGAACAGCCGCGAATCCTCTTTGTCGAACAGGGCGGGCCCGATCCGGCGTCCGATGAAGTAGGCGCACTGGTCGCCCAGCACCGCCACCACCGACACGCTGATCGCCAGCACCCAGATGTTCACCGGCGGGTTCGGTTGCGCCGCCAGTAGACCGCCGGTGAACAACAACGAATCGCCCGGCAACAGCGGAAACAGCAGGCCGGTTTCGATGAAGACGATGATCAGGATGCCGGGCAGCACCGCGGAGGCGAACAGTCCGCCCTCGCCGAGCCAGTACATCGGATCCAGAATGTTCGCGAGGGCCAACACGCTGGTCGTCATGAGGCCCCAAGATACCGGGTGGCCGGAGTCGCGCCGAGTGCCTCGCCGAGACGGTCGGCGGCGGCCAGGCCGGACAGGGCGGCCATCGGCAGGCCACCGCCGGGGTGGGCACTGCCCGAGGCGAGGAAGAGTCCGTCGACGCCCGGCACCTGGTTCGGTGGGCACTTGAAGGCGGCGAACCGGTCGTTGCTGGCCGCGCCGTAGATGGCCCCGCGGCTGCCGGGAAACTCGGCGGCCAACTCGGTGGGGCTGCGCCGCCACACCAGTGCGTCGCCTTCGCTGTGTAGCCCCGCCGCCTGGATTCGCTGCTCCACTGCGGCCTCCAACGCGGCCCAGACCTCTGGCGCCCGCGGTCCGTCGGCCGGTTCGGCCGGGGCGTTGGCCATCACGAACACCGGTTCGGAATCGGGCCAGCCCGCGGTGCCGTGGCAGCGCTCCTGGGCGCACAGGTAGACCGTCGGGGAGGCCGGCGGACGGTCGCGGTCGAAGATGTCGGCGAACTCCGCGTCGTAGTCCGCCGGGAACACCACCTCGTGCGGCAGTCGGTCGGCGCGCCGCGTGGCGCGCAACACCCCGGTCCAGCCGGACATCGACGGTGCTGCCGCGGCCGGAAGGTGGCGTCCGGCGTCCGGTAGCCCGCCCGCCCGAAGCCACCCCACATCGGCGTTCACCACGACAGCCCGGCCACGCCGCTGTCCACCGCCGGCCACCTCCACGCCGACCGCCGCCCCGTCCCGAACCACCAGTCGTTCGACTGCGGCTTCGTACTCAATGACCCCGCCACGGGCTTCGATGGCCGCGACCAGTTCCCGCACCAACGCGTGGATCCCGCCCTGTACCCCGTAGCCACCGAGTGAGAGTTCTACGTGCGCAATGCAATTCAGCGTGGCCGGCGCATGCCGGGGGTCGCTACCGTTGTACGTCGCGTAGCGGCGCAGCAGCATGCGCAGGTGCGGTTCGCGAACATGGCGGTCGATGCTCGCGGCCATGCTGCGCATCGGGTCGACCGCCAGCAGTGCGCGCGGGTGGCGCAGCGCCAGTCCAACCATCGCCGCCCAGGTCGGCGCCGGGCCGAGGACGAAATGAGGCGCCGCCGCATCCCAGATCCGGCCGCTGTAGCCGAGGAAGGCCGCCAACTCGGCTTCCGCAGCGGGCCCGAGGGTCGCGCCCACCGCGGCAAGGGTCTGCTGCGGGTCGTGGAACACCTCGAGCGCGCAACCGTCGGCGTAGTGATACCTGAAGCCGGGGTCCAGGCGGCGCAACTCGACCACCTCGTCGAGGCGCAGACCGGCGCGGGCGAACAGTCCCGCGAAAACCTCGGGCAGGGTCAGCACGCTGGGCCCGGTCTCGACCTGGACCCCGTCCACGTCGATGACTCCGGCCTTGCCGCCCGGCTGCCGGCCGGCCTCGAGGACCCGCACCGGCAACCCGCGGGCGGCCATCGCGAGGGCGGCGGCCAGTCCGCCGATGCCGGCGCCGACCACTAGGACCTCGCCCTCGCGCTCAGCGGCCACCGGAGCGCTCTCGCGCTCAGCGGCCACCGGGACCTCCGCGGCCGAGGGCCCGCAACAACCGCCCGCCGAGACCGTCCTGGGTGGCCAACCCCGACGGTCGCACCAGTGGGGTGAAGCCGGGCAGCGGGTCGTGCGGGTGCTTGCGTGCCCGCCGCCCGTCGGTGGCGGCGATCGCGGCCTCGTCGATCTCGGCGAGGCCCCCCAGCAGTGCGCCCTCGACCGTGGGCACCAGGGTCGCGTCGCTGACGGATCCGCCGGGGATGGGCGCGGAGAACCGGACCATCGCGGCCGGCCGGTGGGTTTCCAGGAACACGTAGTTGATGCTCACCGCGACGATGTCGACCCCGCTGTGCGCGTGCAGGACGCCCATGCCGTGCTTGAGGTCCAGAGGCCGCAGGTGGGCCGGCCGCTGACGGCCCTGCGGCGTCACCCACATCGCCCGGCCGGGCCGGTCGAGGAGGGCGGCGGCGGCTTCCAGGCTGCGGTGGCCGGCCTCGTGGCTGGTGCGGTCGAGGGGCAGCGCGCCGACCCAGCCGAGGAAGGGCAGCCGGTTCAGGTTCTTCGCGTCCATCACCGCCCAGCCCAGGCCGCCGAGCGCCTCGTCGAGTACCAGCAGCAGCATGGAGTCCCACCAGGCCACGTGATTCGCCGCGAAGATCAGGGGTCGGTCGGACAGCGCGGCGCGGGCGTTCTCGAGTCCGGCCACCCACAGGCCGTCCAGTCCGTGGGCCACCCGGCGGCGTGCGTAGCGGCGGGCGATTTGGGCGAACGCGGGGCGCCGGGTATCCCCGGCCCGGTCCATCGCCGCACGGTCAGCGGGGGTCTGCGCGGCGCTCACGCCGTCTCCCGTTGGGCCCGGGCCGGGTAGGAGCGGCCTCGCCAGCGGATGTCCCCGCGGCGGCTCCACCGAAAACTGTTGAGCAGCACGCCCATCATGGCCACCACCGCCACCGGGTGCAGCAGCACGCTCACGGGGCTGTGGTGGTAGCGCAGTGCCATGATCAACCGTAGACACAGGTTGGCCGCGACCCCGACAGCGGCCGCGCCGGCCAACCCCCGGTTTCCGAGTACCACCGCGACCGGCAGGGCCACGAAGGGCGCCACGAAGAGCATCAGGTGCAGCGCCATCACCACGATCAGCGCCACTGGATTCCCGCCGATGCCCTCGTAGAAGTTCTTGGCGAAGCCGCGCCACAGTGACGCGGCGTCGGGGTACATCCGGCAGTCAGCCATCTGATCGCCGTCGGCGAAGACCACGCGCCGGCCGCTGCGCTTGACCGCGCGACACAGGGCCATGTCGTCCACCAGTGCCGTGCGCACCGCGGCCCAGCCGCCCACCGCCGTCAACGCCGAGCGGCGAATCAGCAGGAGTTGGCCGTTGGCCGCGAGCACCCGGGGGTCGCGGACCCGGTGGATCAGCGGCATCGGCAGCCAGGCGACATAGGACAGGTGCAGCAGCGGCATCATCAGCCGTTCGGCGAAGCTGCCGGTGAGCTGGCGCGGTACGGCGGTGACCACCGCCGCGTCCAAGCCGCCGGGCACCTGGTCGGGGGAGCCGAGCAGGGACAGCATGCGCAACACGCCGTCCTCGTGCAGGGTGACGTCGGCGTCGATGTTGAGCAGCAACTCGCCGGCGGCCAGTGCGCTGAGACGGTGCAGGGCGTGCGGCTTGCCGACCCAGCCGGCGGGCAGGTCCGCCCCGGAGACCACCCGCAGCCGCGGCACGGTGGCCTGCAGTCCGGCCAGCACCTCGGCGGTGCCGTCGGTGGAACCGTCGTCGTAGACCAGGATCTCGATGATCGGTCCGTGGGCGGCGTCCACGGACCGCACGCAGCGCTCGATGTTCGCCACCTCGTCACGCGCCGGGATCAGCACGCTGATGCCGCCGGGTGCCGCGGCCGCGGCGGCGGGCAGGGCCCGGCCGCGGGTCCAGAACGCTGCGTTGAATGCGACCAGCCCCAGTGGCACCAGGGCGGGCAGGGCCAGCGCGGCGGCCCCAAAGGCCTTCGCCGCGGCGGGTCCGGCCAGCCTCACGTGCGCACGCCCCCGGCCCGGCCCAGCAGGCGCCCCCACCGGCCTGTGCTGTCCCCGGAGAACAACGGCAGCCACATCGAGGTCGGACCGGTGGCCCGGTGCACCCGCATCCGGACCAGGGGGCGCATCAGATCGGTGTCCACCCGGTCGGGCACCAGGTTCTCGCCGATGCCGAACCCCTCGTCGGGGCCGCACCGGCCCCGCAGTAGGTAGCGCTGATAGAACGGGCCGTTGTCGGGCACAGCGCTGATCTCGACCCGCACTTCGGTCCCGTCGGGATCGGGGAAAGTGACGCTGCTCGGCCAGCGCAGCCCCCAGGGGCTGCGTCGTAACCGGCCGACGTCCAGTGCCGCGTCCTCGCGGGTGCGGCAGGTGCCGTCGGCGGCGAGTTCGACGACGAGATCGCGCGGCCGGGTCCCGGGGGAAGACGGCACGAGCCGGTAGAAGATCAGATCGCGCCCCGGCAGTGCCAGGCGACCCCACCACCAGTTTGCGACGCCCAGGCCCTGCAGTGGCTGCGCGCTGCTGTTCCGGTCGTGGTAGCCCCGACCCTCAACCCGGAACACGCCACCGGGGGTGTTCAGTTCGAGGCCGCCGCGGCTGGCGGCGATCATCGGTGTCCATAGGTGCGTGCACGCTGGATCGGCGGCAGCGCCTCCGGTGCCACCGGGCGAGTCCCGGCGCAGCGGACCGGAGAGCCAGAGCTCTCCGGTGGCCCGGCCGCCGGTGGGTAGAGCGAGGTCCAGGGTGGCCCGTAAGTCCCGGGTCGGGGCGGCTCCGCCACGGCCCGGGGTGTCGATCCAGGTGAAGGTGCTGCCGCCAAGGCGCCAGGATCGGCCCTCCGGGTCCCAGGAACAGTCTTCGGGGGGTAACTCGGACAGCAGGTAGAAGCGCTCACGTTCCC
Source organism: Bifidobacterium breve (assembly GCA_945882475.1). Classification (GTDB taxonomy): domain Bacteria; phylum Actinomycetota; class Actinomycetes; order Mycobacteriales; family Mycobacteriaceae; genus Mycobacterium. The sequence continues at coordinate 2,806 of CAMCWJ010000005.1, read as the reverse complement.
GGCCGTACACGACGATGTTGACGCTGGGCCGCTCGAGTGGCAGCTCGGGGCGCCCGGCGCGGGCCGCGCGGGCGTAGCCCGGCAGAAACGGCAGCCCCCAGGACCAGATAACGGTCGCGCCCCCGCCCTGATCATCGACGAGGTCGACGTAGAACCAGGTGAAGCCGCCCGGACTGTGCAGGACAGCGGGATCGGGCGCGCGGTCGGCCGAGCACAGCGAGATCAGGAATCCTCCGGAATCCGGTCCGGGGGCAAGGGCCCGAACCTGCTCGTGTCGTCCAAACTGCCAGCGACCGGGGGCATACGCCGTGGTGCAGGGATCTAGGTTAGCGCCATCGCCCCGCGGCGAGTTCCGGCCCGCTTGACATACTGCTCAATGAGGTCCGGACCGGGACCGACCCGGAGGCTCCAGCCGAGAGGACGCTACATGCCCATCGCCACGCCTGACGCCTACGCACAGATGCTGGATCGCGCCAAGGAGCACGCCTTCGCCTTCCCAGCCATCAACTGCACCTCCTCGGAAACGGTCAACGCCGCTATCAAGGGTTTCGCCGACGCCGGCAGTGACGGCATCATCCAATTCTCAACCGGCGGAGCAGAATTCGCCTCCGGGCTCGGTGTCAAGGACATGGTCACCGGTGCGGTCGCGCTGGCCGAGTTCGCCCATGTGATCGCCGCGCGCTACCCCGTCACCGTCGCCCTGCACACCGATCACTGCCCCAAGGACAAGCTCGACACCTACGTCCGGCCGCTGCTGGCGATTTCCGCCGACCGGGTCGCCCGGGGGGCTGACCCGCTCTTCCAGTCGCATATGTGGGACGGATCGGCGGTCCCGATCGGGGAAAACCTCGCCATCGCCCAGGAACTGCTCGCGCTCGCGGTGGCCGCCCGGATCATCCTCGAGGTGGAGATTGGGGTGGTCGGAGGCGAGGAGGACGGCGTCGAGGCCGAGATCAACGAGAAGCTGTACACCAGCCCGGAGGACTTCGAGAAGACCGTGGCGGCACTCGGTGTGGGCGAGAACGGCCGGTACCTGCTCGCGGCGACGTTCGGCAATGTGCACGGTGTGTACAAACCCGGCAACGTGGTGCTCAAGCCCGAGGTGCTCGCCGAGGGTCAACGGGTGGCGGCGGCCAAGCTGGGGTTGGCGGAGGGGTCCAAGCCGTTCGACTTCGTTTTCCACGGCGGGTCCGGCTCGCTTAAGTCCGAGATCGAGGACTCGCTGCGCTACGGCGTGGTGAAGATGAACGTCGATACCGATACCCAGTACGCGTTCACCCGGCCGCTGGCGGGCCATATGTTCGCCAATTACGACGGGGTGCTCAAGGTCGATGGCGAGGTGGGCGACAAGAAGGTCTACGACCCGCGCAGCTACCTGAAGAAGGCCGAGGCCGGGATGACCGCCCGGGTGATCGAGGCTTGCAACGACCTGCGCAGTGCGGGCCGCAGCATCTCAGCCAAATCGTGAAACCCGATCAGCCTCAGGAAGATTGACAGATCTTCCACTGCTCGTCGAGGAACTGCAGATCGAAGCTGCGACTGGACGTGGTGGCCGGATCGAAGGCCATGTAGGACGTGACGTTGGCCTCGGCGCGGTCGCCGTTGACCACCACCTCGTCCACGCTCTGCACCACCGGGTACTGCTTGGCTGCCATCACCCGCGGGTAGGTGTCCGCCCAGACGTCGTCGTCGTAGCTGACGTAGCTCTCCCGGTTCTGCCCACAGGTGATGCTGCGCAGGGTCGCGAGATCGCCCGCCTGCACGGCGGTGTTGAAGGTCTTGATCGTGTTGCGCACCATCTGTTCCCGGGCGTTCTTCGCGGAGTTGCGCTGGAGCAGAACCAGGCCGACGACCCCCGCGGCCAGTGCCGCGACCACGACCAGGATCACCGGCAGCAGCCACTTCGGCCGCCGCCGCGACCCCGGGCGCGGCGCGATCGCCTGAGGTGCGGTCCGGGGCCTCGAATCCGCCGGGCCGAATCCCTCGCCTGCGGTGCCGATGAACTCCGTCGGAGCATCCGGAACCCGGTCGATGATCTGCGTGAAGCCGGCGTCGAAACCCGGTGCGGTGTAACGGCGTTCACCGGTCTCGGGTTCTGCCGGGCCGAGTGCGCCGACGACGTCGATCACCTCGGTGGCGGGCTCGCTGTCGAGTGCATGACGGCCCCCACCGGAGGCCGCGGCGGGGCCGGTGGCGTCGTCGTGGTCAGTCCCGGACGGGTTGGACATGGGGTGCTGCAGCCTCCTCGGGTGCTGATGGGTTCGACCCTAGCGCTTGGGTCGGACGATCCGGCTGTAGGCGGCACCGGCACACTGTGTCCATGACTTCCTTGGGGCGCCCATGACTTCGTTCGGTGATCTGCTCGGACCCCCGCCGGTGCTGCTGCCCGGCGACCCCGAGGCCGAGGCCGCACTCGAGGCCGACGAGAACCCGGCCATCGTCGCCGCCGCCCACCCCACCGCGTCGGTGGCCTGGGCGGTACTGGCCGAGGAAGCCCTGGCCGACGACAAGGTGATCACCGCGTACGCCTACGCCCGCACCGGCTATCACCGCGGTCTGGATCAGTTGCGCCGCAACGGCTGGAAGGGATTCGGCCCGGTGCCCTACGGCCACCCGCCCAACCGGGGCTTCCTGCGGTGTGTCGCCGCCCTGGCGCACGCCGCCGACGACATCGGCGAGACCGACGAGTTCGCGCGGTGCCTGGACCTGCTCGACGACTGCGACCCCGCGGCGCGTGGCGAACTCGGGTTGACCTAGAACACCAGTCGTTCGGGGACAACCAGTCGTTCGGGGCTCACCCGTCGTG
>CAMCWJ010000004.1 GCA_945882475.1 Bifidobacterium breve | reverse complement strand
CCTGCGACCTCGGCGCCCGCGGACCCCGCGGACCCCGTCGTCGTTGCACCGGAGCGCACCGGCACCGCGGGACCGGCCGCGCCACCGGAACTGAGCGCCAGCGGCATCCGCCGATCTGCGGGTGCCGGCCCGGCGACAGCCGCCCCCGGGCGCCCCGTGTCGCCGCCTACCCCCGGGTCCAACCTGCTGCCGCTGCCCGGGTCGCCACTGGGAATCGGGGGCACGCTGGACACGGTCAAGGGCGCAGTGGATTCCGTCGTCAAAGCGGTCACCGGCGCCGTCGAAGGCGCGTTCAAGGGGCCCCAAAACTAGCCCGCCCCAAAACTAGGGCGCTTCAGCGCCCGGCCATTTTCTCCAGTCGGGCGATCCGATCCGCCATCGGTGGATGGGTGGCGAACATCTTGCTCATGCGCTCCCCCGCCCGGAACGGGCTGGCGATCATCAGGTGTGCCTGATCGGCCAACTGCGGGGTGGGCGGCAGCGGAGCCTGCTCCACACCGCCGCTGATCTTGCGCAGTGCCGAGGCGAGCGCCAGCGGATCACCGGACAACTCCGCGCCGGACTGGTCGGCCTGGTATTCCCGAGACCGCGAGACCGCCATCCGGATCACCATGGCCGCCATCGGCGCGAGCAACGAAACCAGAATCAGCGCAAGCGGATTCATCCCACCGCCCTGGCGGCCGCCGCCCACCCGGCCGGAGAACATCGCCATCCGCGCCATGCTGGTCACCACCGCGGCGAGGGCACCGGCCACACACGAGATCAGGATGTCGCGGTTGTACACGTGCGACAGTTCGTGGCCCAGCACCGCGCGAAGCTCACGTTCGTCGAGGATCTGCAGGATGCCGGTGGTGCAGCACACCGCGGCGTTGCGCGGGTTGCGTCCAGTGGCAAAGGCGTTGGGGCTTGCGGTGTCGCTGATGTAGAGCTGCGGCATGGGCTGGTGGGCGGCCGTGGACAACTCGCGGACGATGGCATGGATCTGCGGCGCCTGAACCTCGGTGACCGGCTGTGCCTTCATGGCCTTCAGCGCCAGCTTGGCACTGTTGAAGTAGACGTAGGCGTTCATGCCGATCGCCATGAGCACCGACAGAAACATGACGTTGCGGCCGAACAGCGAGCCGATGAACACGATCAGGGCCGACATGCCGACGAGTAGCAACATCGTCTTCAAGCGGTTGGCGGTCGGATGCCAGGTCATCAGATCTCCTTTGAGTCCACGGACATGGTGTCCGGTGGGACGACTCCCGGCAGACTAACGCCCCCGGGTGGCCTCCGGGTTCCGGATCGGCTAACCGTGCCGGTTAACTGTGTACTCCACCAGCGACTCCAGCGCCCGCCGGCCGGGCACGTCCGGCAGCCCGTGAAGTTCGGCCCGGGCCTGCTCGGCATACTGCTCAACAGTGGCCTTGGCTGCGGCGATGCCGCCCGAGGACCGCAGCAGCCCCAACGCTTCGGCGACCGCGGCGTCGTCGGTGACCGGCCCCTTGAGCAACTCCCTGAGCCGCTCGGCGCCCGGCCCGGTTTCACGCAGCGCGTAGAGCACGGGCAGGGTGTGCACACCCTCGCGCAGATCGGTGCCGGGGATCTTTCCGGACTCGTCCGGGTCGGACTCGATGTCGATGATGTCGTCGGAGATCTGGAAGGCCGTGCCGACGATCCCGCCGAGACGCGCCAGCCGCTCGATCTGATCCGGGGTGGCGCCGGAAAAGGTACCGCCGAAGCGGCCGGAGGCCTCGATCAGGCACGCGGTCTTCTCGGAGACCACCTTGAGGTAGTGCGCGACGGCGTCATCACCGTCGGCTGCGCCCTTGGTCTCCCGCATCTGTCCGGTCACCAATTCGGCGAACGTCTCGGCGATGATCAGTACCGCCTCGGGCCCCAGCCGCGACACCAGCCGCGACGCGGTGGCGAACAGATAGTCGCCGGCCAGGATCGCAATGTTGTTGCCCCACCGCGCATTGGCGGACGGCACTCCCCGGCGCACCTGCGCCTCGTCCATCACGTCATCGTGGTAAAGCGTCGCGAGGTGCACCAGTTCGATCACCGCACCGGCCACCGTGATCTGCCAGGAATCCGGATCGGGACCGACCTGGGCGGAGAGCACGGTGAACAGCGGACGGAAGCGCTTGCCGCCCGCCTCGAACAGGTGCAGCACGGCCTCGGTCATCAACTCGTCGCCACCCCGAAGTTCGGTGGAGATCAGGTCCTCGATGCGGCCCACCCCGTCGCGGACACTCTGGGCGAACACCGGGTCGCCGAAGTCCACCCCTGCCACCACTGTCGCCGGTGTCCTCACCCTGCCAACATACTGGTGGGTGTGAGCGCGCTGTCAGCTGAGGTAGTCGTCGTCGGCGCCGGGCCGTCGGGCTCGGCGGCGGCGGCCTGGGCGGCCCGTTCCGGGCACGACGTGCTGGTGATCGACGCCGCGGAATTCCCGCGCGACAAGCCCTGCGGCGACGGGCTGACGCCCCGCGCGGTGGCGGAGCTGACCCGGCTCGGCCTGGCCGACTGGCTGGACGGCCGGATCCGCCACCTGGGCCTGGTACTGAGCGGATTCGGCGCGCAAGTCCGGGTGCACTGGCCGGGGCGGGCGTTTCCGCCGTACAGCAGCGCAGTGCCGCGCACCGAACTCGATGACCGCATCCGCAAGACCGCCGAGGAGGCCGGGGCGGCGATGCTGCTGGGACGCAAAGCCGTTGATGCCGAACGGGATTCGTCCGGTCGCGTGCAGGCCGTGGTGCTGGCCGACGGAAGCCGGGTGCGCTGCGAGTCGCTGATCGTCGCCGACGGGGTGCGCTCGGCACTGGGCCGGGCGCTGGGCCGGCAGTGGCATCAGCAGACCGTGTACGGGGTGGCTGTGCGGGCGTATCTTTCCTCCCCGCGCAGCGACGAGCCGTGGATCTCCTCGGATCTGGAACTGCGCTCGACCGAAGGCACCGTGCTGCCCGGCTACGGCTGGATCTTTCCGCTGGGCAATGGCGAGGTGAACCTCGGCGTCGGCGCACTGGCCACCGCCCGCCGGCCCGCCGAGGTGGCGCTGCGACCACTGCTGCAGCACTACGCCGGACTGCGCCGCGAGGCCTGGGGCTTCGAGGGCGCCCCGCGGGCGGTGTCCTCGGCGCTGCTGCCGATGGGCGGGGCGGTCTCGGGGGTGGCGGGCCCGAACTGGATGCTGGTCGGCGATGCCGCGGCATGTGTGAATCCACTCAACGGCGAGGGCATCGACTACGGCCTGGAGACCGGGCGACTGGCGGCGGAGATGCTGGGTGATGCCGACGTCGCACGGGCCTGGCCGGCGCTGCTGGCGGCGCACTACGGTCCCGGCTTCTCGGTGGCGCGCCGGCTGGGCCTGCTGCTCACCCTGCCGCGCTTCCTGCCGCTGACCGGCCCGGTGGCGATGCGCTCCGCGACCCTGATGGGCGTCGCGGTACGGGTGATGGGCAACCTGATCACCGACGAGGACACCGACCTGGTAGCCCGGCTGTGGCGGCGGGCCGGTGCCGGATCGAGCCTGGCAGACCAGCGGAAGCCGTTCTGCTAGTTGGGTTTACGCGCCGAATGTAATGCGACGATGCCGCCGGTGAGGTTGCGCCAGCCGACCTGCTGCCAGCCGGCCTCCTCGATGCGCCGGGCCAGGGCGGCCTGATCAGGCCAGGCCCGGATGGACTCCGCCAGATAGATGTAGGCCTCCGGGTTGCTGGCCACCGCCTGCGCCACCCGGGGCAGCGCCCGCATCAGGTACTCCTTGTAGATCGTCGAGAAGACCGGCACGGTGGGCGTGGAGAACTCGCAGACCACCAGCCGTCCGCCGGGCTTGGTAACGCGCGCCATCTCGCGCAGGCCCCCCAGGTTGTCCACCACGTTGCGCAGGCCGAAGCTGATGGTCACCGCGTCGAACACCGCGTCGCCGAACGGCAGCAGGGTGGCGTCGGCGGCGACCTTGGGGACCGGGCGCTGATGCCCGGCGTGCAGCATCCCGACCGAGAAATCCGCGGCCACACACCAGGCGCCGGACTTGGTCAACTCGGCGGTCGACACCGCGGTGCCGGCCGCCAGGTCCAGCACGCGGTCCCCGGGACGGATCTGTAGGGCCGCTCGGGTGGCGCGGCGCCACCGGCGGTCCTGCCCGCCGGAGAGCACCGTGTTGGTGATGTCGTAGCGGCGGGCGACGCCGTCGAACATTGACGCCACATCGCGGGGGTCCTTGTCCAGGGACGCGCGGCTCATCGCTGAGACGCTACCCGGCGGGTGAATCAGGCCGCGCGGGCGCGGCGGGTGCGGCCGGTCCCGGTCTGCACCGCCGCGTAGTGCTCGAGCAATTGATCGCAGACCGCCGGCCAGGTGCGTCCCAGCACGCTGCGCCGGGCCGCCACCGAGTACCGCTGCCGATCTGCGAGCAGGTGATCCACCGACCCCGACAGCAGGTCCTCGAAACTGCCCACCGGCAACAGCAGCCCGGTGCGGTTGGGCGCCACCAGGTCGCGGGGTCCGCCGGCGTCCGGTGCGATCACCGGCACCCCGGACGCCAGTGCCTCCTGGACCGCCTGGCAGAACGTCTCGTGCTCGCCGGGATGGACGAAGGTGTCCATGCTGGCGTATGCCGCGGCCAGCTCCGCGCCGTAGAGCGCGCCGGTGAATACCGCTGAAGGTAGGACCTTCTCCAGCTTCTGCCGATCGACGCCGTCTCCGACGATGACCAGTTGGATGTCGTCGCGGCGGTCCAGCACCGCCAGCCGCTCGACGTGCTTCTCCGGGGCCAGTCGGCCGACGAAACCAACGATCGGCTTGCCGAGCGGGGACCAGGAACGGCGCAGATCGTTGTCGCGGGCCGACGGCGCGAAGCCGGTCAGGTCAACCCCCCGGGGCCAGTAGTGCAGGCGTGGAACACCAAGGCGTTCAAGGTCTTCCATCGCCGCCGTCGACGGCGCCAGGGTGCGGTCGGCCCGGGCGTGCAGATGACGCGTCCAGAGCTGGATCGCGCGGGTGGCGATCGGCACCCCGTAGCTGGTGGCAAACCCGGCGGCATCGGTCTGATAGACGGCCACAGTGGGAACGCCGAGCCGGCGCGCGGCCTGCAATCCGCCGTAGCCCAGCAGCGCCGGCGAGGCGAGATGCACCACGTGCGGATCGAACCCCCGCAGCACCGAGAGCATCCGCGGCCGCGGCACACCCAGCGGCAGCGAGGTCACCTTGGGGAAGATCCGCGACGGCACCCGGTGCACCCGGATACCGTCGTGGACGCGGGAGGCGGGCGCGTCACCGCGGGGATTGTCGGGGGCGATGACGAGAGCTTCGTGTCCGGTGCGGCGCAGATGCTCCAGCACCCGCAGCACCGAGTTCGATACACCGTTGACGTTGGGCAGGAAGGACTCTGCGACAATCGCAACTCGCACGCCCACACAGTGGCATCGGCAGGTGACGCAGAGGTTGCGTGACGGAAGACGTCGCACGTCCGGCGGTTGACGCGTTACTCCCGTGCAGACGCCGCCAACCCGGCGTTGAGTCGGCCCTCCGCACGAACCAGGCCGGCCAGCAGGGCCGCACCCACCAGGCCGGCCACCACCACCAGGGAGACGGCCGGGATGATCGCCAGTGCGGCGTTGCGGCCCTGCACGCGAACAAGACTCGGGTTGTTTCGGTCGTACTCGACGTAAATGCGCATGCCGGTGGCCAACTCGGAGGGGTAGAGCACTCCGAGTTCGGGCCGGTAGGTGACGCGGTCGGGGGTGACGAACTCGACCGTCGAGCGCCGCGGTCCGGCCGAGAGCACCTCGGCCTCCGCCACACCGAGATTGCGTTCGATCTGCCGGTCGTTGCGCCACGCCCCGGCGACCAGCAGCACAGCCTGCAGGGCGATCACACCGATCAGGATCCACACGCCGGACTTGGCCCAGCGCAACGCTTTCCGCTCGACGGTGTCGGGCAGGCCCGGGTTGCGAACCGGCAGCGCGGCCCGCAGCATGCCGCGGACCCTGTGGATCAAAGGGCTGCCCGGATCGCGGCGTGCAACTGCCGCAGCGAGGACCGGTCGGCCTTGACCTCCAGCACCCGCAGTCCGTCGTTGGGCTCGCCGAGTGCCCCGCCGAGATCGCCGACCTCGATCTGCCGGGCGTCGACGTGGTAGGCCCGGCACAGCGCACCGACATCGACGTCGTGCGGGGTGCCGAAGATCCGCGCGGAGACGTCGGCGAACCGGGGGTCGCCCTGCTCGAGCAGTTCGAAGATGCCCCCGCCGTTGTCGTTGGACACCACGATGGTGAGGTCCCGCGGTGTCGGCTCGGTCGGCCCGATCAGCAGCCCGGAGGCATCGTGCACGAAGGTCAGGTCGCCCAGCAGGGCGATCGTGCGGCCCGATCCGCTGCCGGCGTCGTGGGCCAGTGCGGCGCCGATGGCCGTCGAGACCGTGCCGTCGATGCCGGCCACCCCGCGGTTGGAGCGCACCTCGATGCCCTCGACGTTCAGGCCCACCAGGGCGGCGTCGCGCACCGGGTTGGAGGCGCCCAGCACCAACTGGTCGCCGGGCCGCAGCGCCTCGGCCACCGCCGCGGCCACGTGCAGTCCGGTGGCAAGGGGATGCGCCGCCAACTGCTCGCGCACCGCGGCCAGCGCCTCCCGGTTGGCCTGCGCGCAGCGCAGCAGCCACTCCGGGTCCGGGGCGCCGAGGCTTTCGGCGCGGGTGCCGGCCGCCAGCGAGTTACCCGACACATCCGGCCAGCGCGGGCCGGTGGTGAGTGCGAACACCGGGATCGTCGGATCAGCCAGCAGTGCCGAGACACCCCGGTGCAGCGTCGGGCGACCCAGCATGATCACCTGGCGCGGCCGCAACCGGGTCAGCGCCAGCGGGTGCAGCGGGGTGACGGCGTGCGGCGCTGTGGGCTCAGCGACGGTGGGCAGATGCGCCAGGTTCGGGTGCACACCCGCGCCGTGACCGGCGATCACCACGGTGTCGGGACTCAGGTCGATCTGCAGCGGCTGATCGAAGGTGACCGGCGGATTGTAGGTCCAGGGCATGCCGTCGGGGCGACCCGTCGGGATGTCAGCTGCATCCGAATCCTGTTCGGGCACAAGGGGTTCACGCAGCGGTATGTCGAACTGCACCGGTCCGGCATTCGCGGTGCGGGAACCGGTGGCGGATGCCAGTACGCGACAGGTGACCGAGCGCCACTGCGCATTGAACGACTCAAGCCTTCCCGGCGCATCCTCGGCCAGGCCGAGACTGAACGCGGCCCGCACCTGGGTGCCGAAGTAGCCAAGCTGCTCCATGGTCTGGTTGGCGCCGGTGCCGAGCAGTTCGTAAGGCCGGTTGGCGCTGAGCACGATCAGCGGCACCCGTGAATAGTTGGCCTCCACCACCGCGGGTCCAAGGTTGGCCACCGCGGTACCCGAGGTCATCGCGATCGGCACCGGCCGGCCACTGCCGGCCGCCAGACCGACGGCCAGAAAACCGGCCGTGCGCTCGTCGATGCGGACGTGCAGCCGAAGCCGGCCCGCGCGGTCCGCGGCCGCCAGCGCGAAGGCCAGTGGCGCATTGCGTGACCCGGGACACAGCACGACGTCACGCACGCCGCCGCGGATGAGTTCATCGACGACGACGCCCGCCTGGGCCGTCGAGGGATTCACCCCTACAGCGTGTCACAGCGCCCCTCAGATGAGCGAGCCACCGAAGAACTGCAGTATCGCGGTGTTAACCGCCTCGGGTCGCTCCAGGAAGCCGAGATGACCGGCGTTGGCGATCTGGACGTAGCGGCCCCGCGGGATGGCCTCGCCCACTTCGCGGCCGAGCCCCGGCGGGGTGATGACGTCGTCGCCGAACCCGATAACCAGCACCTCATTGCCGATCGACCGGTAGAGCGGTAGCCGGTTTCCCCTCGGCACGACCGTCATCTGGGCGGCCCAGCCTGGCGTGCGTCGCAGCGGGAAGGCGGTGAACATCTCGAACCACTCGGCGACTGCCGGGCTGTTGATGGTCTTGGGCGAGAAGTTCTCCAGCACGCGGACTTTCGCGGCATAGCCGGCGGGAATCTCGACGCCGGACTCGGCAAGTTCAAGGTCGGCGGCGCGGAACGCCGTGCGGGTGTCGTCGAGCCTGCCGCGGGTGCCCATCAGCACCACCTGACCGAGCAGTTCGGGACGGGCCAGCATCAGCTCCTGGGCGATGAACGCGCCCATCGACATCGCCACCACCCGGGTCGGCCCGCCGATCACGGACTCGATGACCTCGACGGTATCGGCGACCATCTGCTCGGTGGAGAACCCTTCGGCGTTCTCGGTGGCCCCGATGCCGCGATTGTCGAAGGTGATGCAGCGGTATCCGGCTTCCAGGAAGGCCGGCACCTGGTTGATGTGCCAGGTCCGTCCAGCGCCGCCGGTCCCGGCGATGAACAGCACCGGTTCGCCGGAGCCGACGTCGTCGTAGGCCAGGTTCGTCACGCGCGCGACCGTAGCAGTTTCGCTACTCTCTCCACATGGGGATCAGATCCGCGATCAGAACAACCGTCGTCACAGGGTCGGCCGCCGCCGCGGCCGTCTTCGGCGCTCCCGGTGCCGCAGCCGATCCGAGCGAGTGGCCGCAACCGGGCTCGCAGACCGCCGACGCGACCCTGATGCAGCTGGAAAGCATGGGGTACGCCGTCGGCATCAACTGGCTCGACGGTGGCCAGGGCGAACCCCTCTCGCAATGCCGGGTCACCGGCTACCACGCCCCGGGCTCGTCGAGCGAGACCGACCCGGCGTCGATGACGGTCTACATGGACGTCATCTGCCCCTACGACGACTGAGGTCCGCGCCCGCTCCGCGCTACCCGCGTCCCCGCTTGAGCCGGCCGCGCGCCGCCGCCACCGCCGCCCGCCACAGCAGCAGTATCGACGGGCTCAGTTGGCGGCTGGCCATCGTCTCCTTGGACAGGATCGCGGTGGCCGCCGCTTTAGTCGCGGCCGAGGCCTTCGACAGATGACCGGAATCGAACGGCGGCTGGGGGTCGTATTCGATGGCCAGCTGCACGGCTTTGGCCCGGGCCTCGCCGGCGATCTCGCCGGCCAGCCACAGGCCCAGATCGATGCCGGCCGACACACCCGCCGCGGTCACGATCGGATGTCCCGGCGAGCCTGACCTGACGATCCGCTCGTCGCTGACCGGCACCGCGCCGAACGTCCGCAACATCGGGACCACCATCCAATGCGACGTTGCGCGTTGGTCTTTCAGCAGGCCGGCGGCGGCGAGGATCAGCGATCCGGAGCACACCGAGGTGGTCCAGGCCGCTCGCTGGTGCACCTGACGCACCCAGTCGAGCAGCGTCTCGTCCCCGGCGTGCTCGAAGGTGGTCATCCCGCCGGGCACCAGAAGGATGTCGGGCGAGGAGGTTTCGTCGAACGAGTGGGTGGCTCCGATGACGAGCACACCGGAGTCGGCGGCAATCGGGCCGGGTTCGTGCCAGACGAACCGGATCTCCGTATCGGGCAGGTTGCGCAGGACCTCGTAGGGCCCGATCAGATCCAGCGCGGTGAAGCCGGGGTAGAGCACGATGGCGATCTGTGTCATGAGGCGTCCTCTCGGATCAGCAAGGGCAGGCAGGCGCGGATGCGGGCGATCCACCAGTCGCGGCGGGCCGCCGGTGCCGCGAGGTCGGCCAGTCGGGCCGGGTCGGGAACGACGTCGCCGACCGGGAGCCAGCCGTCTACCGGGACCAGGTCGGCGACGTCGGCGACGAAGAGTCCGCCGGTGCCCAGCCCGCAGGCATGCTCCAACCGGGGCAGCGCGGCCGCCGCGGCCAGGCCGGCCGCGATGCCCACCGCCGAATCCAGCGCGCTGGAGATCACCACCGGGATACCGATCGCTGCGGCGATGTCGAGCACGGCGCGCACCCCGCCCAGTGGGGCGACCTTGAGCACCGCGATGTCGGCCGCACCGGCCCGCACCACAGCCAACGGATCGGCGGCCTTGCGGATGCTCTCGTCGGCGGCCACCGGGACGTCGCTGCGAGCCCGGACGGCGGCCAGTTCGGGCACCGTCGCACAGGGCTGCTCCAGATACTCCAACGGGCCGTCGGCGGTCAGCGCCGCCGCAGCGGCCACCGCCTGGTCCACCGTCCAGCCGCCGTTGGCGTCCACCCGCACGGTCCGGATCTGCGCCCGCACGGCATTGACCCGGTCCACATCGTCGGACAGTGTCTGCCCCGGTTCGGCGACCTTCACCTTGGCCGTGGTGGCACCGGGAAACCGCGCCAGCACCTCGGGCACCTGCGCGGCCGGCACCGCGGGCACGGTGGCATTGATGCGAATCCGGTCCCGGAGCACGGGAGGCCTTGTGCCATAGGCGGATTCGATAGCTGAGTCCAGCCAGTGCGCGGCCTCGGCGGGCTCATACTCGAGGAACGCGCCGAACTCACCCCAGCCCGCAGGGCCGTCGATCAACGCCACCTCGCGGACGGTGATGCCGCGGAAGCGAACCCGCATCGGAAGTGCGACGACGTGCAGGCGGTCCAGCAGATCGTCGAGGTCCATCAGATGGCGCGGTCGCGGTTCTCCCAGTAGGGCTTGCGCAGATCCTTCTTGAGCAGCTTGCCGGTGGGGTTGCGCGGCAGTTCCGCCATGATCTCCACGCTGCGCGGGCACTTGTAGCCCGCGAGCTTGTCCTTGCACCAGGCGATGAGTTCCTCCGGGGTGGCCTCCTGCCCACCGGACAGTTCGACGACGGCCTTCACCGACTCGCCCCACTTGTCGTCGGGGATTCCGAACACCGCGGCGTCCATGACAGCGGGATGGTCGGTCAGCGCGCGCTCGACCTCGACGGAGTAGATGTTCTCCCCGCCGGAGATGATCATGTCCTTGAGCCGATCCTCGACGAAGATGAATCCGCCGTCGTCGACGCGGCCGATATCACCGGAGCGGAACCAGCCATCGGCGGTTATCGTCTCCGCTGTTGCCTCCGGCTTGTTGTGGTAGCCCTCCATCAACTGCGGTGTACGGAACCACAATTCGCCAGGCTGCCCGCTCGCAACATCCTCGAGAGTGTCGGGGTTGACCACCCGCACCTCGACCTTCTCGGCAGGCTGGCCGGCGCTGACCAACCGCCCCGGGTTGGACTCGTCGCGGTGCGCCTCCGGCGACAGGATGGTGATCGCGCCGCACACCTCGGTGAGGCCGTACACCTGAACGAAATCGAGGTTCGGGAATTCCTTGAGCGCGGCGCCCAGCAGCGCGGGCGGCATGGGTGAGGCACCGTAGGCGAAGGTGCGCAATTGACTGAACAGCTTGACGGCGTCGGGGCCCATCTCCATCACCTTGGCCAGCACGGCGGGCACCAGGAACGTACGGGTGGCGCCCGCCATCAGCGCACCGACCAGCGATGCCCCGTCAGCCTCGCGGGTCATGATGCTTGTCATGCCGTCGTGGATGCTGGCCTGAATGTAGGACGAACCGCCGACGTGGAACAACGGCATCGCAACCATGTTCTTGTCGTCGGGCTCAATCTCGAAGGCAATGCGGGCATGCAGTGTGTGGGCGATCATATTCGCCTGAGTGAGCCTGATGCCCTTGGGCTTTCCGGTGGTGCCCGAGGAGTACATGATCACGCACACGTCGTCAGGAGAGACGTCGGCGCCACGACCGCGCGGTGTCGCGGCGGCGAGCATCGCCTCGTACTCGTCGCCCTCGGTGCCCTCCGGGGTGACCTCGATAATGTGGGCGACGGCGGGCAGCCGGTCGCGGATGGCCTCGATGCCCGGCTTGAGTTCGGTGCCGACGATCAGCAGTGTTGCCCCGGAGTCGTTAAGCACGTAGTCCGTCTCATCGCCGGCCAGCCGGAAATTGATGATCGCCGTCGCCGCTCCCAGCGACGCCGCGGCAATGGTGGTCTCGACGCAGGCAGGGTGGTTCTTATCCAGGAAGGCCACCACGTCGCCGCGGCCGATGCCGCGCTGCGCCAGGGCCCCGGCGCAGCGGCAGATCCGGTCGTAGAACTCAGCCCAGGTCCAGGTGCGGCCCAGGTAGGTGATGGCGACGCCATCGGGTGTGGCCTTGGCCCAGTACGCCGGGCGGTCGTCGAGGAAACGGGGATCGTCAGGTTGCGCCATAGGGGATAGGGTGCCACGCCCGGGCTGGCCGCACGGCTTTTCGGACGGCTTTTCGGAGCGGACCCGAGCCGCGTTGCAACACGTTCTAGTCTGGTGGCCATGACTGAGATCGACCTGCTCCGCCATCCCCTTCATGCCGGCCACCTGACCGTGGGTGCGCTCAAGCGCAACAAGAACCGGCCGGTGCTATTCCTCGGCGACACCACCATGACCGGTGGTGAACTGGCCGACCGGATCAGCTGCTATATCCAGGCCTTCGAGGCGCTCGGCGCCGGCACCGACGCCACCGTCGGCCTGCTGTCGCTGAACCGGCCCGAGGTGCTGATGATCATCGGCGCCGGCCAGACCCAGGGCTACCGGCGCACCGCGCTGCACCCGCTGGGCTCGCTCGACGATCACGCCTACGTGCTCGCCGACGGCGGCGCGACGTCGCTGATCATCGATCCGGTTCCGATGTTCGTCGAACGCGCCGTCGGGCTGCTGGCCAAGGTGCCGTCGCTCAAGCAGGTCCTCACCCTGGGTCCGGTGCCGCCGGAGTTGGCCGACGTCGGCGTGGATCTGATCGCCGCCGCCGCCAAGTTCCAACCCCAGCCGCTGGTCGCCGCTGACCTCCCGCCGAACCACATCGGCGGAATGACCTACACCGGCGGCACCACCGGTAAGCCCAAGGGTGTGATGGGCACGGTGGGCTCGATCCTCACGATGACGACGGCGCAGTTGGCCGAGTGGGAGTGGCCGGAGCATCCCCGATTCCTGATGTGCACCCCGCTGTCGCACGCGGGGGCGGCGTTCTTCGTGCCGACCATCGTCAAGGGCGGCGAGCTGATCGTGCTCACCAAGTTCGACCCGGCCGAGGTGCTGCGGGTGATCGAGGAGCAGAAGATCACCGCCACCATGCTGGTGCCGTCGATGATCTACGCGCTGATGGACCATCCGGACTCCCATACCCGTGACCTGTCCTCGCTGGAGACGGTGTACTACGGCGCCTCGGCGATGAACCCGGTGCGCCTGGCCGAGGCGATCAGGAGGTTCGGCCCGATCTTCGCGCAGTACTACGGCCAGTCCGAGGCTCCGATGGTGATTACCTACCTGGCCAAGGGCGACCACGACGAGAAGCGACTGACCTCCTGCGGGCGGCCCACCCTGTTTGCCCGCACAGCACTGCTGGATGCGGACGGAAAGCCGGTGGCCCGTGGCGAAATCGGCGAGATCTGCGTGTCCGGTCCGCTGCTGAGTGGCGGGTACTGGAATCTGCCGGAGGCCACCGCGGAAACGTTCCGCGACGGCTGGCTGCACACCGGCGATATGGCGCGCGAGGACGACGAGGGCTTCTGGTACATCGTCGACCGGGTCAAGGACATGATCGTCACCGGTGGCTTCAACGTGTTCCCCCGCGAGGTGGAGGATGTCGTCGCCGAGCACCCGGCCGTCGCGCAGGTGTGCGTGATCGGAACCCCGGACGACAAGTGGGGCGAGGCGGTGACCGCGGTGATTGTGCTGCGGCCCGACCATCCGTCCGACGACGCGGCGGTGGCGACACTGACCGCCGAGATCCAGGATGCGGTCAAGGAGCGCAAGGGATCGGTGCAGTCGCCCAAGCAGGTGATCGTGGTGGACTCTGTTCCGGTGACGGCACTGGGCAAGCCCGACAAGAAGACCGTGCGAGCGAAGTTCTGGGAGGGCACGGGCCGGTCCGTTGGCTGACGTGCGCGCGGTCCTGTTCGATTTCTCCGGCACGCTGGCCAGTTGCGAGGCCCGCGACGACTGGTTCACCGGGATGGGATTGGACGGCGCGCAACGCGCCGAGGTGATGGACCGGTTGACGCACCCCACCGCGAGTGTGACCCACCACGCCTGGGAGTACCGCGACCTGGACCCGGCATTGCACCGGGAGGCTTATCTGCATGTGCTGAACAACTCAGGCCTGGCCGATAATCACGCCGAGGAGCTTTACCGGCGCGTCACCGACCCGGCCGAATGGGGGGTGTACCCGGACACGGTTTCGGTGTTGAAGTCGCTGCGGCAGAACGGATTCCGTACCGCCGTCGTCTCCAATATCGCCTGGGACATCCGCCCGGTGCTGGCGGCTGCCGAGGTCGACGAGTTCGTGCTGTCCTTCGAAGTGGGCGCCGCCAAACCGGATACCCGGATCTTCACCGCGGCGCTGGATCGCCTCGGGGTGGCCGCCGATGAGGCCTTGATGATCGGCGACAGCGAGGAAAACGACGGCGCGGCCCGGCAGTTGGGGTGCTCGTTCGCATTGGTGGATCCGCTGCCGATCGCCAACCGGCCCACCGGATTGCTCGATGCGCTGCGCGTCCATGGGGTTGCGCTGTGATGCCGGCAGCACCCCCGAGCGGGGGCACCACTCTGACGCCGGGGGCACCCCCTAGCGGGGATACCACTGGCAGCATTGCCCGCCTCTTAGCGACTACGGGTCTGGCGGTCGGGGTCGTGTCCGGCATCAATCTTCACAGTCGCTAAGAGGCGGGCGCACACCCACTACTGACTGGCGGGCCGACCGAAACACTGTGGCGTACCTTTTCGGATGTGAGCGACAACCCTTTCAACCCCGCACTGTGGCAGCCCGTGAAGGGCTTCACCGACCTCACTGACATCACCTATCACCGGCACGTGCTCGACGGCGTCGCGAAGCCGACGGTGCGGGTGGCGTTCAACCGGCCCGAGGTTCGCAACGCGTTCCGGCCGCACAGCGTCGACGAGCTGTACCGGGCGCTCGACCACGCCCGGATGTCACCCGATGTCGGGGTGGTGCTGCTCACCGGTAACGGGCCGTCGGCCAAGGACGGCGGCTGGGCGTTCTGCTCCGGTGGCGATCAGCGCATTCGCGGCCGCAGCGGCTACCAGTACGCCGACGGTGAGACCGCCGAGACCGTGGACCCGGCCAGGGCCGGCCGGCTGCACATCCTCGAGGTGCAGCGGCTCATCCGATTCATGCCCAAACCCGTCATCTGTCTGGTCAACGGCTGGGCGGCGGGCGGCGGGCACAGCCTGCACGTCACCTGCGACCTGACGCTGGCCAGCCGCGAGCACGCCCGGTTCAAGCAGACCGACGCCGACGTCGGCAGCTTCGACGGCGGCTACGGCAGCGCGTACCTGGCCAAGCAGGTGGGCCAGAAGTTCGCCCGGGAGATCTTCTTCCTCGGTGAGGACTACACCGCCGAGCAGATGCATCAGATGGGTGCGGTCAACCGGGTGGTCGAGCACGCCGAACTGGAGAACGTGGGCCTGGAGTGGGCGGCGAAGATCAACGCGAAATCGCCACAGGCACAACGGATGCTGAAGTTCGCCTTCAATCTGCTCGACGACGGCCTGGTGGGTCAGCAGATCTTCGCCGGCGAGGCCACCCGGCTGGCTTACATGACCGACGAGGCCGTCGAGGGCCGCGATGCCTTCCTGGAGAAGCGCGAACCCGACTGGAGCCCGTTCCCGCGGTACTTCTGAGCATCCATAGACTCAGACCCGTGACACTGCGCCGGAAACTCACCGAGGCGATCGCGCTAACCGGTATGCGGCCACCGCTGACGGTGTCCGGGCGCACCCGAATTCCGCTGCGCGGCAAGCGGGTACTGATCACCGGATCCTCCTCGGGCATCGGCGAAGCCGGCGCCGAACAGTTCGCAGCCGCGGGAGCCGAGGTGATTCTCGTAGCCCGACGGGCCGACCTTCTCGACGCGGTGGCGGCGCGGATCGCCGAGAACGGCGGCACCGCAACCGCGATACCGTGCGACCTGTCCGACCTCGACGCCGTCGACGCGCTCTGCGACACCGTGGAACAGCGATTCGGTGGCGTGGACATCCTGGTGAACAACGCCGGACGGTCCATCCGGCGTTCGCTGGCCGAATCGCTGGACCGCTGGCACGACGTCGAACGCACGATGACACTGAACTACTACTCGCCACTGAGGCTCATCCGTGGTCTGGCGCCCGGCATGATCGAACGCGGCGACGGCCACATCATCAACGTCGCAACCTGGGGTGTGCTCACCGAGGCTCCCCCGCTGTTCGGGGTCTACAACGCCTCCAAGGCCGCGCTGAGCGCAGTGAGCAGGGTCATCGAAACCGAATTGGGCCCGCAAGGGCGTGCATTCGACGACGCTGTACTACCCACTGGTGGCCACCCCGATGATCGCCCCGACCAAGGCCTACGACGGAGTACCCGCGCTGAGCCCGCAGGAAGCCGGGCGGTGGATGATCGACGCCGCCGAGCACCGCCCGGTGCGCATCGCCCCACGCTTCGGGATGGGGGCCCGAGCCCTCGACACCATCGCCCCCCGCGCGCTCAACAGGCTGCTGAAGCAACAACGGATGCAGCCCTGAATGCGGCACTTAAGGTAGGGCAATGGAGATCCTCGCAAGCCGCGTACTGCTACGCCCGGCAGACTACGACCGCACGTTGAGCTTCTACCGGGACGCAGTGGGCCTGGCGATCGCCCGCGAATACCCCGGCGGCACAGTGCTTTACGCCGGACAGTCGCTGATCGAACTAGCCGGCCACGGTACCCCGGCCGTACCGGGCGGACCGTTTCCCGGCGCGCTGTGGCTGCAGGTGCGTGACGTTTACGCGACGCAGCAGGAACTCGAGGGCCGCGGGGTGTCGATCGCGCGCGAGGCACGCCAGGAGTTCTGGGGGTTGCATGAGATGCAGGTACTGGACCCCGACGGCGTCACGCTGATCTTCGTGCAGATCCCCGCCGAGCATCCGTTGCGCCGCGATATCCGCGGCTGAGCGTTCTGGAGGATTTACCGGTTGCCGTTTTCCAGAGGCCAGCCCACCGAGGCCAGCCGACCGGCGACCTGGTTGATTTCCTCAGGGTTGGGATCCTTGGCGATGACCTGGCTGATCGCGTCGCGGATCTGCGCCTCAGTCACCGGCTCATCGCCGTCGCTCTGCTTGAGTACCTTCTGAGCCGCCTTGACGACCTCCTCCTCGCTCAGCGACCGAAGCAGCAGAGCCAGCAGGGGAAAGTAATCCTTGGGCGGAACGCCGTGCGGGTAACCCTCGTGCAACCAGTCCAGAACGTGTTCGCCAAAACCAGGGGTGCCGTTGACAGTTGTCATCGTCGTCTCACTTCTTGGGCAGCATCGGGAACAGGTCAATACCGAAGTGGTGCATGATCGTCGATCGGGTGATCCAGGCGACGCCGGTGATGATGACGAAACCGACGAACGCGAACAGCAGAATGCCCAGGTACTTCAGCGCCGGAATCGGCTTGTGGATCAGGTGATCGGCTTCCTCGCCGCCAGCCCCGTGCGAGTAGGCCAGCATCCCGACCCCGAAGAGTGCCGGCAGGCCCGCGCCGAGAACGAGTCCCACCAGCAGGACCGTGCCGATACTTTCCAGATACTTCACCATCAGATGTCCTCTGTCCTTTTGGATCGCCGGGTCAGACCGTGGTCGTCGTCTTGATCTTGGTGTTGGTCTTGGCAGCTTCGCGGACGTCGGCGGGCACCACCGAGTTCGTGGTTTCGTCCCAGTCGGCGTTGACGTTGCTGGAGTCAACCTTCTGCTGCTGGGCACGCCACCACATGAAGAACGACAGCGCGACCAGGATGACGAAGATCACCCCGTCACCGGCCAACTGCGAGCCGGAGATGTTCTTGACGGTGTGCGATAGCCAGTAGGACAGCGCGCCCACCAGACCCGCGGCAGGCAGCGTGATCAGCCAGGCCACCGCCATCCGGCCGGCGACCGACCAGCGCACCTCGGCGCCAGGCTTGCCGACGCCGCTGCCGAGGATCGAGCCGGTGGCAACGTGGGTGGTGGACAGCGCCATACCGGCGGCACTGGAGCTCAGGATGATCGCGGCCGAGGATGCCTCGGCAGCCAGACCCTGTGGTGACTCGATCTCCACCAAACCCTTGCCCAGCGTGCGGATGACGCGCCAGCCACCGAGGTAAGTTCCCAGACCGATCGCGATGGCGCAACTGGCGATCACCCAGAACGGCAGGCCGTCCTCCTTGACGTTGCCGCCCAAGTGGCCAGTGGTGATCAGGGCCAGGGCGATCACGCCCATGGTCTTCTGCGCGTCGTTGGTGCCGTGGGCGAGTGCGACCAGCGAGGCGGTAGCGATCTGTCCCCAGCGGAAGCCCGTCTCTCGGCGCTTGGCCAAAACTCTGCGGGTGACCCGGTAGACCAGCCAGGTGCCGCAGGCGGCGACGATGCCGGCGATGATCGGCGCGGCCACAGCGGGGATGAGCACCTTCTCGGTGACGCCGGACCAGTTGATGCCCGCGGTGCCCAGCGCGGCCAGGCCAGCGCCGATGAGGCCGCCGAACAGGGCGTGCGAAGAACTCGACGGTATGCCGAACAGCCAGGTGAGCAAGTTCCACAGGATGCCGCCGATGAGGCCGGCGAAGATGATGGTCAAGCCCATCGACCCGTCGATGCCCGATAGCAGCTGTCCAGTTTTCTTGTCCTGAATCTTCAGCACGTTGGTGGTGACCGTGATGGCGACCTCGACCGAGAGGAAGGCGCCTACCAGGTTCAGGACTCCGGCCAGAATGACCGCGGTCTTCGGCTTGAGCGCACCGGTGGCGATCGACGTGGCCATCGCATTCCCGGTGTCGTGGAAGCCGTTGGTGAAGTCGAAGGCCAGGGCGGTTGCAATCAGCAACACCAAAATGATCATCTCTGTGCTCACGCGGGACATTCTGTCGCCTCGGCGTGGGGTTTGACCACCCAGCCCCTCGGACCGCACAACGCTGCGACCTGCAAGTTTTCATTATCGGGCCAGGTGTTCATCGACCGTTCACCTGTTGTACTCCTGCGGTTGGCGGTGCGTGTCGAGCTAACACTTTTGCTGTGCTCAGCGCATTTGAGCTGTTGGCAACTAGAATCAGGGAGTCGCTGATCGGTGCCCTCGGGCCCAACGTTCTAGGAGGTGGCGAGGTGAGCTTTCTGAGCACAATCGTGTCCTGGCTGCGCGCGGGCTATCCCGACGGCGTTCCAGAGAGTGACTACCTGCCGATTCTGGCGCTGCTATCACGCAAACTCACCGCCGACGAGGTGATCGAGGTGGCGCGTCAGCTAAAACATGTCCCGGAACCGGAGTTTGCCGACATCGGTGTGGAGATTCTGCGGATCACCGACCAATTGCCATCCCCCGCCGATGTTGAGCGGGTGCGGGAGAAACTAGCGGCCTACGGCTGGCCGCTGGACGACCCCCGCGATAGCGCCGAGGCCAACAGCAAGGACGCCGGATAGCCACCCTGCGCGCGCTGGCCATCCCACCGGGACCGTCGGCGCTGTCCCTGCTGGCCGCGCTGGAGGGCGTGCTCGACGGCCGCGACACTCCCCTGGTTCCCGTTCCAGGTGGCGATCCGCGCGAAAGTGCCTTGCTGACAACGTCATTGCGCGTCGGTGAAGAGATCGATGACGACGTCGCCCTGGTGATCGCCACCTCCGGTACGACCGGAATCCCGAAGGGCGCGATGCTGACCCCGGCCGCGCTGATCGCCGGCGCGTCGGCGACCCACGACCGCCTCGGCGGACCGGGTACCTGGCTGCTCGCCCTGCCCGCGCATCACATCGCCGGCATGGCGGTGCTGGTGCGCAGTGTCCTGGCCGGCACGGTACCGGTGGAGATCGACGTCTCCGCCGGCTTCGACGTCGGTGAAATCCCCCGCGCGGTAGCCGAATTGGGCTCCGGCCGGCGCTATACCGCGCTGGTGGCCAACCAACTGGCGAAGGTCCTGACCGACCCCGCCGCCACCGCCGCACTGGCCAGCCTGGACGCGGTGCTTCTCGGCGGCGGCCCGGCCCCGCGGCCGGTGCTCGAGGCCGCGGAGCAGGCCGACATCAGGGTGGTCCGAACCTACGGATCCAGCGAGACCGCGGGCGGTTGCGTCTATGACGGCGTGCCATTGCAGGGTGTGCGGATCCGGATCGACGGGGGGCATCTCGAGGGGGGCCAGCAGGGCCGGATCATCGTCGGCGGGCCCACCTTGGCCAAGGGCTATCGCAACCCCGCCCTGCCGGATCCGTTCGCCGAGCCAGGCTGGTATTACACCGATGACATTGGTGCACTTGATGATTCGGGTCGGCTATCGGTTCTCGGCCGTATCGACGAGGCGATCAGCACCGGGGGCCTGACCGTCATGCCCGGCCCGGTGGAGGCCGCACTGGCCCGCCACCCCGGCGTCGCCGAGTGCGCGGTGTTCGCGGTGGCCGACGACCGTCTCGGCGAGCGGGTGGTGGCCGCAGTGGTGGCCGTTCCCGGGGTGGCGGCACCGACGGTGGGCGAACTGCGGGAATTCCTGGCCGACTCCCTCGATGGGACCGCCGCCCCGCGCGAGGTGCACATCGTCGACGAATTGCCGCGGCGCGGCATCGGCAAACTCGACCGCCGGGCGTTGCGCGCGCAGTATTCGTCCCCGGAGCCGCCCGCCATGACGAAACCGTGACGTAGCAGCAGGTCGCGGTGCGTCAGCACTAGGCTCGCAGCCATGACCGCCCGGGTTCTGATCGCCGACGACGACGCCGTCGTGCGCGACGTCGTCCGCCGCTACCTCGAGCACGACGGCCTCGAAGTGCTGGTGGCCGCAGATGGCAACGAGGCGCTTCGGATTCTGGGCACCGAACGCATCGATGTCGCCGTGCTCGACGTGATGATGCCGGGCCCCAACGGGCTGTCGCTGTGTCGGACCCTGCGCCAGGGCGGGGACTACACCGTGCCGGTGATTCTGCTGACTGCTCTCGCCGAGGAGGACGACCGGATCGCCGGCCTGGAGGCCGGGGCGGACGACTACCTGACCAAACCATTCAGCGCGCGCGAACTCGCACTGCGGGTGCGCTCGGTGCTCCGCCGTGCTCCGGCACCGACGACGGCGGTTCCGCTGGAGATCACCGTCGACGGGCTGAGCGTCTCCACCGCCGCGCGGTCGGTCACCCTCGCCGGACAGCCGGTCGGTCTGACCAACCGGGAGTTCGACCTTCTGCTGTTCTTCCTGACCCACACCGACACGGTGTTCTCCCGCGAAGAACTGCTGCAGCGGGTGTGGAACTGGAACTTCGGCGACCTCTCCACGGTCACCGTGCACGTGAAGCGCCTGCGGTCCAAGCTCGGCGACCAGCATCGCCTGCAGACGGTCTGGGGGCGTGGCTATCTGTGGCGTGGCGACGCCGGCGGCGGTGGGCGTGACACCGCGTGAGCTGACCGAGATCGGCCTGCTGGCACTGGGCGGTTCGCTTCCGGTGGTGCTGATCGGTGCGCTGGTGATCCGGCTGGCCCGCTCGTGGTCGCTGACGCTGAGCATGGTGACGCTGGTGCTGATCCCCACGCTGGCCACCTTCGCCGGGGTGTTCTTCGCCGGCCGGTTCATGACCGACGCCACGTTCCAGGCGATCGCCCTGGTTCTGGTGATCGTCGCGGTGGTGACATTGCCCGCGGCGGTGATGCTGGCCGGCTACCAGGCCCGGCGGATGGTGTGGGAGCAGGAGATGCGCGACACCGAACGGGTGGCCGAACAGTCCCGCCGGCAACTGGTCGCCTTCGTCAGCCACGACCTGCGCACACCGCTGGCCGGGATACGGGCGCTCTCCGAGGCGATCGGCGACGGCGTGGTCAGCGGCGACGAGGTGCGAACCCAGGCCAAACGCATTGAGCACGAGAGCATTCGGCTCTCCGAGATGGTCGACGACCTCTTCGAGATGGCCAAGATCAACGCCGGCGCCGTCAACGCGCCCTACGAACGGGTGGCCCTCGACGAGGTGGTGGGCGACGTGTTGAACACCCATTCCATCGCCGCCGAACGCTCCGGCGTGACACTGCAGGTGGACCTGCCGACGCAGCCGGTTCGGGTGATCGGCAGCGACCGGGCGCTGGTTCGGGTGCTGTCCAATCTGGTGGCCAATGCGATCGCACACACCCCCTCCGGTGGCAGCGTGCGGGTCTCGGCCGGCTCCGACGACGACGGCGCCTGGATCCGGGTGGACGACACCGGTGTGGGTATCGACGCCGCCGATCTGCCGCGGGTTTTCGACGTGGCATACCGAGGCTCGAATGACCGTGTGCCGCGGTCTGATTCATCGCTACCGAGCGGATCGGGCCTGGGCCTGGCGATCGCGGCCGGACTCGTACGGGCACACCGCGGCACCTTGAACGCGCACAACCTCGCCCGTGGCGCGCGGTTCGAGATCCGGTTGCCGCTGGCCGCGGGCTAAACGCGCAGCCCGCGCAGCAGACGTTTGCTTCGCAGACTCAGCAGCGCCCCGGCCAACGCACCGAGGCAGTCGGCGATCCAGTCGCCGAGGTTGGCGCCGGTCCTGCCCGGAGTGAAACGCTGCAGCGCCTCATCGAAGGCGCCGAAGACGGCGATCAGCAGGACGGCCAGCGCGATCCTGGCCACGACCGGAGCCGATGGCCGCGAGACGCCCAGCGCACTGGCCGCGAGCCACCCACCGATGGCGAAGGCGCCCAGATGGTTGATCTTGTCGGAAAACAGGAACGCCGGTTCGGGCAGTTCCTGCGGTGTGAGCGAGGACAGCCACAGGATGATGCAGGCCCATCCGAGTAGGCCGAACCACAGCAGGGTGGCGGACGCGCGGCGGGTCATGCGGGTGGGAGCGGCTCAATCCTCGATGGACCGGTACAGGCGCTCGGCGGCGGACAGGTAGTCCTCAATGAACTCCAGCACCACCTCGCGGGCGGGCTTGATCTTGTTCATCAAGCCCACGCCCTGGCCGACGAAGTAGGTGGACAGCGCCTGGGCGCCGGGGTGACCGTTCTGCGCGAGCTTGTCGATGCGGCGCAGCGCAGGCTCGGCGATCATCGCCTGCAGCGGCAACGGCAGCGGCGGCCGACCGCCCTTGTTGGGCGCCCAGGCGTTGGTCCACTCCGACACCAGTTGCCGCGACGGTTTACCGGTGCGGCCGGCGGAGCGGATCGTGTCGCGCGACGACGCGGCCAGCATCTTCTGCTTGGTGTACGGGGCGGTCTCGGCCTCCTCGGTGGTCAGCCACACCGATCCGGTCCAGGCACCGGCCGCACCGAGTGCCACCGAGGCGGCCATCTGCCGGCCCGTCACGATCCCGCCGGCGGCGAGCACCGGGGTCTCGCGGCCACCGGGGACCTCGGCGATGGCCTCCAGAACTTCGGGGATGAGCACCATCGTGGTGACCTCGCCGCAGTGCCCGCCGGCCTCGGTGCCCTGGGCGACAATCAGATCGACCCCGGCGTGCACCTGCTTGATGGCGTGCTCTTTGGCGCCGACGAGGGCTGCGACCGGGATGCCGCGCTCCTTGCCGGCCTCGATCATGTACGCCGGCGGCACACCGAGGGCGTTGGCCATCAGCTTGATCGGGTGGCTCAGCGACACCTCGAGCAGGCTCTCGCCGGTGTCACCGGACAGCGCCGAGGACGCGATGCGCACCTCTTCGATCGGGATGTCGTGCTCGGTGAGCAACTCGGTGATGAAACTGCGGTAGTCCTCGGGAATGCGATCGGCGAGTTGGTCCTTGGTCAGGTTCTCGCCCTTGCCCTCGAACTTCGCCGGCACGATGATGTCGACGCCGTAGGGCCGGCCGTTGACGTGTTCGTCGATCCAGCACAGTTCCTGCTCGAGCTGATCGGGGGTGAACGCGACGCCGCCGAGTACGCCGAACCCGCCGGCATTGGTCACCGCGGCGACGACGTCGCGACAGTGGCTGAACGCGAACAGTGGGAACTCGATGCCGTACTGCTCACAGATGTCTGTCTTCACCACGCAAGTATGCGCTGCGGGACCAGTAGGCTCACCGGCATGGTCCGGGTATTCGTGGCGGCCGGACTCGGCCTGCTGGCGGCGCTGCTGACCGGACTGCTGCGCGATGAGTGGAAGTACGCGCCCGCGATCGGCTGGATCGTCGCCGCGGCGGCCTACCTGGCAGCGACGTGGTGGGTGGTGCTGCGACTGGACGCCGAGCAGACCGCCGCCCACGTCCGACGACGCCACGAGGATGGCTCGCCGACAATCTCGCACATCATTGTGCTGGTCGCCAGCGTCGCGAGCCTGGCCGGCGTGGGTTACCTGCTGGCGGCCGAGATGAGCCCGCAACGGCAGTTGGCCAAGGCCCTGGTCGGCATCCTGAGCGTGATCGCGGCCTGGTTCGCCATCCACACGACGTTCATGCTGCGCTACGCCGAGTTGTACTACCTGAGCCCCGAGCGTGACCAGACCCCGATCGACTTCCACCAAAAGCAGTACCAGCCCAGCTTCCTGGACTTCGCGTATCTGTCGTTCACCGTCGGCATGACCTACCAGGTCTCCGACACCGATCTCAAGAGCCGGGAAATTCGTCGCGCTGTGCTGGCACAGGGCCTGGTGTCATTCCTGCTCGGGGCGGTCGTGCTCGCCAGCACCATCAACCTCGTCCTCGAACTTGCCGGCCGCTGATGGCCAGCATCGCGCAGTGGGTTCAGGGCGCACGCCCGCGCACCCTGCCCAACGCGGTGGCCCCGGTGATCGCCGGTACCGGAGCGGCGGCGTGGCTGGGTGGCGCGGTCTGGTGGAAAGCGGTTCTGGCCCTTGTGGTTTCGCTCGCGCTGATCGTCGGGGTGAATTACGCCAACGACTACTCCGATGGCATCCGCGGCACCGACGACGAACGCGCCGGGCCGCTGCGACTGGTCGGCTCCAGGCTGGCGGCCCCGCGTGCGGTTCTCGCCGCCGCGGTGGCAAGCCTGGCGGTCGGGGCGGTCGCCGGCGTGGCGCTGGCGATGCTCAGCGCGCCGTGGCTGATCGCGGTGGGTGCGGCGTGCATCGCCGGGGCATGGTTGTACACCGGCGGCTCCCGGCCCTACGGCTACGCCGGTTTCGGCGAGGTCGCGGTGTTCGTCTTCTTCGGCCTGGTCGCGGTGCTGGGCACCCAGTACACCCAGGCGGGCCGGATCGACTGGGTAGGCGTCACCCTGGCCGTCGCGACGGGGTCGTTGTCGTCAGCGGTGTTGGTGGCCAACAACCTTCGCGACATTCCAACCGATCGGGTCGCGGGCAAGATCACCCTGGCGGTGCGCCTCGGCGACGCCCGCACCCGAGTGTTGTACCAGGGGTTGCTCGGACTGGCCGGACTGCTCACGTTGGCCCTGACGCGGGCCACACCCTGGTGCGCTCTCGGCTTGGTGGCCATACCCCTGGCGGTGCGGGCGGCGGGGCCGGTGCGCCGCGGGCAGGGCGGTCGCGACCTCATTCCGGTCCTGCGCGACACCGGCCTGACCATGCTGGTGTGGTCGCTCGCCGTCGCGGCCGCGCTGACGCTGACCCGCTAGCCGCGCCCCGAATCCGCGCCTTAATCCTCGGGCGCGTCCCCGCGCAACTTTGCCTGCAACTGCTCGCGGTCGTGGCGACGTCGCTCATCGACCTCGGCGATCCGGGCGGTGGCCCGGTTGCGCAGCGGCGCCAGCAGCCAGATACCCAGCGGCAGTGCGATCACGATGGCGAACAGCACCGCCACGATGAGCGGAAACTCCTTGACCCCGATCAGGTGCGCCCCGAAGAAGATCACCGCCGTCAGCGCCGCGACCAGAACCAACCGGGCCAACGTGTAGACCGCGACGTCCCGCACCATTCGCCCTGTTGTCGGGGTCTCATCGGTAGCCACGGGCCGAGCCTACCCACGAGCGTATATTTGTTCCAAGGAGGTTCTTCAGTGATTTACCTGCTCGCAATTTTGGTTCTCGCGGCACTGGTCTACGTCGGTCTGAGGGCGATCCGCGCCCAGGCCCATCGGCCCCCGACGCGAGTGATCGGCCCTGACGACGATCCGGACTTCCTCTGGCGACTCGGCCACGGCGACAACAAGCCCCGCTAAGGGGCGCTACGAGCGCTCAGCCGACACCGGCGTAGGAGTGCAGACCGACCGTCACCAGGTTGATGAAGAACAGGTTGAACACCATCGCGACGAAGCCGGCCACGTTGATCCACGCCGCCTTGCGATCGCGCCACCCGGCCGTCGACCGCGCGTGCAGGTACGCCGCGTAGATCACCCAGGCGATGAACGACACCGTCTCCTTGGGATCCCAGCCCCAGTAGCGGCCCCACGCCTCCTCGGCCCAGATGGCGCCGAAA
>CAMCWJ010000003.1 GCA_945882475.1 Bifidobacterium breve | reverse complement strand
AGGGATGTCGGCGGCGGGCACATCGTGCAGCAGGTTGCTCGGCGGACCGTTCTCGCGGCTGCCGTACACGCTGCCCGGCGCACGCTCGCCTAACAGCTCACTCACCGTGACCAGGCGATAGCCGTTGGCCTGGAGCACCGGGAGAAACTGGTACACCAGATCGACAGTGGACGAATAGGTGTCGTGGAACAGCACCACCGAACCGGGTTTGATCTGGCTCATCAACATGTCACGGGTGGCTTTGAGGTTGGAGTCGTTAATCCAATCGAAAGGGATTACATCCCAAAGGATTCCGGCCTGGCCATACCGGGCGGCGACGGCGTTGACCGCGTCGTTGGTGATCCCGCCGGCCGGCCGCCACAGCTTGGGTGTCTGACCGGTCGCGGCGGTGATGGCGTCGTTGGCCCTGCTGAACTGTGCGGGGACGTCGGCGGCCGGGATGGTGGTCAGGTTCGGGTGTTCCCAGCTGTGGCTGCCGATCTCCATACCCGCCTCGGCCACCCGTTTGGCACCGGCCGGATCGGCGGCCACCTTGTTGCCGATCATGAAAAAGGTGGCCTTGGCGTCGGCGTCGTTGAGTACACCCAGTAACCGGTCGGTGAACGGGCCCGGACCATCATCGAAGGTCAGCGCCACACATTTGTCGACAGCGCAGTCAACCGGACCGGCCTGGGCCGACTTTGCCGGCGCACCGCAGGAAGCCAGGGCCAAGGCGGCACAACCGAAGACGAGAAGACGGCGCAGCACCATCAAAGTCTACCCACCGACGTGACGCCGGGGGATCACGGCAAGTTGCCGGGGCTGATCTCCTCGAGCATCTCGGTGACCAGCGCGGCGATCGGTGAGCGTTCGCTGCGCATCAGGGTGATGTGCGCGAAAAGCGGATGGCCCTTGAGTTTCTCGATGACGGCGGCCACCCCGTCGTGGCGGCCGACGCGCAGGTTGTCGCGCTGGGCGACGTCGTGGGTCAACACCACCCGCGAGCCGGCGCCCAGCCGGGACAGCACGGTCAGCAGCACGTTGCGTTCCAGTGACTGCGCCTCGTCGACGATCACGAATGAGTCGTGCAGCGACCGGCCGCGAATGTGAGTCAGCGGCAACACTTCCAGCATGCCGCGGGAGAGCACCTCCTCAAGCACGGCCGGGCTGGCCAGTCCCTCCAGGGTGTCGAAGACCGCCTGCGCCCACGGGCCCATCTTCTCGGCCTCACTGCCGGGTAGGTAGCCCAATTCCTGACCGCCGACGGCGTACAGCGGCCGGAACACCACGACCTTGCGCTGACTGCGCCGCTCCAGGACCGCTTCCAGCCCCGCACACAACGCCAACGCGGACTTGCCGGTGCCGGCCTTGCCGCCGAGGGAGACGATGCCGACCGATTCGTCGAGCAGCAGATCCAATGCGACCCGCTGCTCCGCTGACCGTCCGCGCAGCCCGAACACCTCGCGGTCACCGCGGACCACCTGGACGCGCTTGTCGGCGTTCACCCGGCCCAACGCATGGGAGTTCCCGCCAAGCAGCCGAATTCCGGTGTGGCAGGGCAGATCACGGGCCGCCTCCAGGTCGATCTCACCGTCAGCGAACAAGGTGTCGATCTCATCGATCGCGACGTCCAACTCGGCCATGCCGGTCCAGCCCGAGGTGATGACGTCCTGGGCGTGATACTCGTCGGCGGCCAGGCCAACCGCGCCGGCCTTGACGCGCAGCGGAATGTCCTTGCTCACCAACGTCACCTGTTTGCCCTCGGCGGCGAGGTTGGCCGCGCAGGTCAGGATGCGGGCATCGTTGGTGTCGGTTCGGAACCCGGCGGGCAGCACTGTCGGGTCGCTGTGGTTGAGCTCCACATAGAGCGTTCCGCCCTGTGTCCCGACCGGAATGGGCTGGTCCAGACGACCGTGCTCGATTCGCAGGTCGTCGAACAGTCTCAGTGCCTGGCGCGCAAACCAGCCCAGTTCGTGGTGGTGGCGCTTGGCTTCCAGCTCACTGATGACCACGAGTGGCACCACCACTTCGTGTTCGGCAAACCGGGTGCAGGCCCACGGATCGGACAGCAGGACCGAGGTGTCGAGCACATAGGTCCGGACGGGCGACGGCGAACTGGTCACTGGACGCTCCTTCGAGCAGCGCGGCCCCGCGCCAACCCCTGGGCGGACACTGCGGCACCAGGACCGGGACCGGTCCTGTCATCGTCGAAACGATCGGTGCCGCCCGGATAGCAGAGCATGTCGCTAGCCATCGATGCCGACGCTACTCCGCGGCGCCCCGGGGTGGCGGCGAGACTCGCCGCGCCGTGGTTACGAGCGAACGAACTTCTGGAGCACCGGGTCCCCGGTCCGTCCCCAGGCCGCGACGCGGTCGACGACCACCTGGTCCGCCGCGTCCTGGTCGAAGATCCCGGCCTCGGCGACCAAGGGCAGCAGATCCTTGCGGTACTCGATGATGTCGCCGCCGACCACCCCGAATCCGATGGCGCGCCGCGCAATCGCGGCGATGGTCGAATCGCGGTGGGTCTCCAAGCAGTAGGCCACCAGGTGATGGAAGAAGTCCTCGTGGCGTTCCTCGTCGGCGGCGATACGGCCGACGAGTCCCTTGAGCGCCGGTTCGGTGATCCGGGCCTCGAGATTGCGCAGGAAGACCGCATGCGCACGCTCGTAGAACGCCATGAACACCAGCGTCTCGATCTGGGTGTAGGAGTCCGCGCGGTAGCCACGCATGACGTGATTGATCCGCACCTTCTCACCCGCGGTCGGATCGAAGTTACGGGTTACCACCAGATACTCGCGGAGTGCGATCGCGTGCAGGTTCTCCTCCGCGGTCCACCGGTTCAGCCAGCGGCCCCACTTGTCCTCGAGGATGAAGTGCTCGACCAGTTCGCGGTGGTAGCCGGCGAGGTTGTCCTTGGTCACCAGCATGATCTCGAGGGCGGCGACGACGTCGGCGGGCAGGCTGGCCTGGGACGGCTCCCAGTCCCGGCCACCCAGGAAGGCGAAGTTCTCGCCCTGGTCGAACGGGACGAAATCGTGGGCGTACCACTCGTCGACGGTTTCCAGGAACCGGGCCAGGTTGGCGGCGACAACCGGTTCGAGTTCGAGGGTCAGCGCATTGGCGACAGGTAGCTGTTCCATGCGGTAACTGTAACCGAAATTAACGTCTGCGGTAAAGCTGCCGCACCGGTGTTCCCGGTGCTCAGAGGGTCAGGCCGGGATACAGCGGGTTGGCGTCGAGCAGTTCCGCGGCGGCCGAGCGCACCCAGTCCGCGGTGCTGTCGACGACGGTGTACTTGGCTTTCGAGGGACCCGTCGGGCCGGCCGCCGGAGAGGTGTTGGACAACACCTCAACGACCAATTCGGCCACCCGGTCGAATTCCGATTCGCCGAATCCGCGGGTGGTCAGCGCCGGCGTCCCGAACCGGATGCCGCTGGTGTACCAGGGGCCGTTCGGATCGGCCGGGATGGAGTTCCGGTTGGTGACGATGCCGGCGTCGAGCAATGCGGACTCGGCCTGCCGGCCGGTCAGGCCGAAGGACTGCACGTCGAGCAGCACGAGGTGATTGTCGGTGCCGCCGGTGACTAGCGTCGCACCGCGGCGCATCAGGCCGTCAGCGAAGGACTTGGCGTTGTCGGCCACCCGCTGGGCGTAGGCCTGGAAGGACGGCTGGCGTGCCTCGGCGAACGCGACCGCCTTGGCGGCCATCACATTCGACAGCGGTCCGCCCAGCACCATCGGGCAGCCTTTGTCGACGGCGTCGGAGTACTCCTCGGTGGCCAGCACCAGCCCGCCGCGCGGGCCGCGCAGCGACTTGTGCGTCGTGGTGGTGACGACGTGGGCGTGCGGCACCGGATCCTCGTCCCCGGTGAACACCTTGCCGGCCACCAGACCGGAGAAGTGCGCCATGTCCACCATCAGGGTGGCGCCGACTTCGTCGGCGATCTCGCGCATGGTGGCGAAGTTCAGCCGCCGCGGGTAGGCCGAGTAGCCGGCCACCAGGATCAGCGGCTTGAATTCCCGCGCGATGGCCGCCACCGAGTCATAGTCGATCAGCCCGGTGACCGGGTCGGTTCCGTAGCTGCGCTGCTGGAACATCTTGCCGGAGATGTTGGGCCGGAACCCGTGGGTGAGGTGACCGCCGGCGTCCAGCGACAGACCCATCAACCGCTGGCTGCCCAGCTTGGCCCGCAGCCTTTCCCACTCCGCGTCGGAAAGGTCGTTGACATTCTTGACACCCGCGTCGCCGAGGGCCGGCACCTCGACCCTGGTGGCCAGGATGGCCCAGAACGCGACCAGGTTGGCATCGATGCCGGAGTGCGGTTGGACGTAGGCGTACGGCGCATCGAACAGGGCGCGGGCGTGCTCGGTGGCGATCGCCTCGATCTCGTCGACGTTCTGGCAGCCCGCGTAGAACCGGTGGCCGATCGTGCCTTCGGCGTACTTGTCGGACAGCCAGGTACCCATGGTCAGGAGTACCGCCGGCGATGCGTAGTTCTCGCTGGCGATGAGCTTGAGCGAATCACGTTGATCGGCAAGCTCTTTGCGGGTCGCCGCGGCGATCCTGGGCTCGACCGACTCGATGACCTCCAGGGCCGCACGGTAGGCCTCGCCGGCCGTTGCGGCGTAATCCGCGCCGGGCGCGGCGGTCGGGCGGGCAAGCGTCGAGTCTGCGGTCATGGACCAAGCCTATCCGCGGACCCGACCGAATTGATCAGCGGCACGGTGCGGAATTCGGTTGACCTCACACATCACAGTGGTCACACGAATATCCCAGAACCCTCCGGGACCCGGCCGGCAACCCATAGTCTGCGAACGTGGACATCATCATCACGATCATGCTGCTCGTGCTAGCCCTAATGATCTGGCGGGGCACCGGCCGCCCACTGGTGATCGGGCTCTGGCTCATCACCCTGGTGGCGATGCTGGGCCTGTTCCGCTTCCACGTCACCTCAACTCTGGATCTGAGCTTCTGATGGCCGAGTACATCGAGACGGTAACCCCGCCCGCCGGGCCGACCGCGCACGCGGCGGTGGCCGACTCCGCGGTACCCGGCCGCGGATTGTGGGGCTTGATCACGTTCTGGGGGCTGCACGCCTGGGTCCTGGGCTACAGCGTGGTCGTGCTCAGTGCCTTCTACATCCAGTTCGGCCAGGGCGAGTTTCCCTGCCCGCTGTGCATGCTGCAGCGGTACGGCATGTTCCTCTCCGCACTGGGCGCGCTGCTGGTCATCATGGCGGCCCGGCGAGGCACGCTGACTCCGTCGCGGTACGCGCAGGGACTGGGCCTGGGTCTGCTCGGCGCACTGGCCGGCGCCTCGGTGTCGTTACGCCAGATCGCACTGCACATCAAACCCGGCGACCCCGGCTACGGCGCCCCGGTGCTGGGACTGCACCTGTACACCTGGGCGTTCATCACATTCGCGGTCGTGATGCTCTACTGCGCCGCGATGTTGGTGCTGATGCCCCGGAGCATCCCGGCCGCACCGGCGCCCGGCACGTCGCCCGCGAAGGTATCGACCGCCATCATCTGGCTGTTCATCGCGGTGATCGCGGCCAACGTCGTCGCGATCATCTTCCTGGAGGGATTCGCCTGGGTGCTGCCCGACGACCCTTCCAGCTACACCCTTATCGACCAGCTAACCGGAAAGTGAGCCCAGCTAACCGGAAAATGGGCGCAGCGCCGACGGGATCAGCGGCTCATCGAGCAACCGGCTGAACCGCTCGGTGAGGCCCACCCCGTCCGGTCGCTCGTCGAGCCAGGTCCGCAACAGGCGGTACCCCTCGACGTAGGTGCTGGTGTAGGCCCGCCACAACGGGGAGCAGAGGAACTTCAGCATCTGGCGGGCACGGGCGTCGTCGACCAGCAGCCAGCGGCCCAGGAAGGCCGCCACCTCATCGACGTCGGCGTGTTCGTCGTGCAGCATCAGCGCCGCGTCCTGGCGCACCTCGGCCAGCGCCGCTCCCGCCTCGGCCACGGCCTCGGCGCGCTCGCCGTCGAACCGCAGGCCGAGATCGGCGTAGATCTCGGCCGACCAGGCGCCCCAGCCCGGGCCGACGGCGGCGTGCAGCGCGAGATCGGCCAGACCTTCGGCCATCAGGCACTGCGGGGTGTTGACCAGAAAGATGGTCTGCTCAGTGTGGCCCAGGCCGGCAACCAACCCTGCCTCCTTACGGCAGTGCTCGGTGTGGTGGCCGGGATAGGACTCGTGCGCCACCAGGCCGGGCAGGTTGGCCATCTGCTGTTTGAGGTCGGCGTTGACCGCAACCCGGGAGCGGTATTCGCCCTCGTAGTAGTTGAATCCCGACCAGGGCTTGTCGGTGACGATCTCGTAGACGATCGTTTCGGCGGCGGGCAGCGGGTAGGTGGCGCGCACAATGTCGCGCAATTCGCCGGAGAACGCGTGGATGCACTCCTCGAGGCGCTCCGGTGGGATCTCCCCGGCGCTGCGGTGGGCCGCCATCCGCTCGGTCAGGGACCCGGTGCCGCCGAGCACCTCGTCGAGGCGGGCATGGGCGGCGCGATAGCGATCCGAATCGCCCCGGCTGATGTCGACGTCAAAGTACTGCCGGACCTCCTCGACGAATCCGATCTCCTCACCGGCGAACTTGCGGCCCGCGCAGGCCAGCGCACGCAGGTGCGCGGCGATGAAGTCGGCCCGCTGCTGCGTGAACACCGCGTCGCGGGGCAACTGGGTGAGTTGGGTCAGCAGTCTGTCGGCCTGCCGGGCCAACTCGGCTGGAT
The DNA here is from genome assembly GCA_945882475.1 of Bifidobacterium breve. Lineage (GTDB taxonomy): Bacteria > Actinomycetota > Actinomycetes > Mycobacteriales > Mycobacteriaceae > Mycobacterium. The sequence continues at coordinate 19,736 of CAMCWJ010000003.1, read as the reverse complement.
CGGGCGCGGGTTCGTCGGCGACTGCCCGGCGCAGCGCGGGCGGACCGGTGTAGGAGTCGACGTAGCCCTCCTCGATGCGGTCGAACCGCAGGCCCAGCATGAGGTATTCGGCAATGAGGTGGTCGGACTGCATGGGGTCCACGCTAACTGTCACACTGATTGCCATGGCGAGGCTGAGTGATCCCAGCCCCTACTTGGCGTTCGATCGCAGTGAGTGGCGTGCGCTGCGCAGGTCGACTCCGCTCAAGCTCACCGAGGAGGAGCTCGTCGGGCTGCGTGGCCTTGGCGATCAGATCGACCTGCTCGAGGTCGAGGAGGTCTACCTGCCGCTGGCCCGGCTCATCCACCTGCAGGTCGCCGCGCGCCAGAGCCTGTTCGCGGCCACCGCGGAATTCCTCGGCGAACCGCAGCAGAACCTCCAACGGCCGGTCCCGTTCGTCATCGGCGTAGCCGGCAGCGTGGCCGTCGGAAAATCGACCACCGCCCGCGTGCTTCAGGCGCTGCTGTCCCGCTGGGATGAACACGCCCGGGTGGACCTGGTGACCACTGACGGATTCTTATACCCGAATGCCGAATTGACGCGGCGGAACATTATGCACCGCAAGGGATTTCCGGAGAGCTACGACCGGCGTGCGTTGATGCGCTTCGTCACCTCGGTGAAGTCCGGATCCGATCAAGTCTGCGCTCCGGTGTACTCGCATCTGATCTACGACATCGTCGCGGGCGACAAACATGTCGTCGCCCGGCCCGACATCCTGATCCTCGAGGGTCTCAACGTCCTGCAGACCGGCCCCCGGCTGATGGTCTCGGACCTGTTCGACTTCTCGGTCTACGTCGACGCACGCATCGAGGACATCGAGCAGTGGTACGTCGAACGCTTCCTAGCCATGCGCGCCGGCGCCTTCGCCGATCCGGCATCGCACTTTCACCACTATGCCGGCCTCAGCGACCAGCAGGCGATCACCGCGGCGCATGAGATCTGGCGGACCATCAACCTGCCCAATCTGATCGAGAACATCCTGCCGACTCGGCCGCGGGCGACGCTGGTGCTGCGCAAGGACGCGGACCACTCCATCAACCGGCTGCGGCTACGCAAGCTGTAGCGATTCAGTGCCCGAACCGACGGTTGCGCCTGCAGTAGTCGCGCAACGCGCGCAGAAAGTCGACCCGCCGGAACGCCGGCCAGTGCGCCTCGGTGAACCACATCTCCGAATATGCGCTCTGCCACAACAGGAATCCGCTCAACCGCTGCTCACCGGAGGTGCGGATCACCAAATCCGGATCGGGCTGTCCGGAGGTGTAGAGGTTGTCGGAGATCGCCTCGATGGTGACGGCCTCGATCAACTGTTCGGCGGTGGCTCCGTTGGCCAATTCCTTGCTCAGCAGGGTGCGGACGGCATCGACGATCTCCTGGCGGCCGCCATAGGCGACCGCGACGTTGACGTGGAATCGCGCCCCGGTGCCAGCGGTCGAATCAACCGCCTCGCGAAGCCGCCGGGCCGGTTCCTCGCCGAGCTGCTCCAGATCACCGACGGCACGCACGCTCCAGCGGTTGGCCGGCGCGCAGATCTCCTCGACCACCCCGGTGATGATGTCGATCAGGGAACTCAACTCGTCGGGGTCGCGCTGAAGGTTCTCCGTGGAAAGCAGATACACGGTGGCCATCTCGATGCCCGCGTCGGCGCACCAGCGCAGCATTTCGGCGATCTTGGCCGCCCCCACCCGGTAGCCATAACTCACGTCGTCATGGCCGGTAGCTCGTGCCCAGCGCCGGTTGCCGTCGCAGAGCACCGCGATGTGGCGGGGCAGTGCAGACCGGGAGACCGCGAGTTCCTGCCGCAGCCGCATCTCATAGAGCCGGTAGGCCGGATCCTTGAGGCGTTGCGGAATCATCTCCACGACAACCCAGACTACTGTGGCCCGCGGAGGCATCGGGGGCATGCCCCGCGACGGAGATTCGGATGACCACAGGCACCGCAGGCGCTGCAGCCGAAGATCTGCCCGAGGCCGTCGTCGACAGCGTCGCGCAGTTGATCGGCAAGCCGCGCGCCCGCGGCTGGATCCACGTGTACTCGGCGTTCGTCGCCGCGTTCGCTGGACTGGCCCTGGTGTTGGTGTCGTGGATCTTCGATTCCACCCGCGCCGGCATCGCCACGCTGATCTACGCGGTGACGATCGTGGGCATGTTCGCGGTCAGCGGCGCTTACCACCGGGTGCACTGGAAGACCGAGTCCGCCCACAAGTGGATGAAACGACTCGACCATTCGATGATCTTCGTCTTCATCGCCGGCAGTTACACCCCGTTCGCCTTGCTGGCGCTGCCCGAACGCGATGGGTGGCTGCTGTTCTGGATCGTCTGGGGCGGTGCTGCGGCCGGGGTGGTTCTCAAGATGTTCTGGCCCTCAGCGCCGCGCTGGGTGGGCGTTCCGCTCTACCTGCTTCTGGGCTGGGTCGCGGTGTGGTTCATCGGGCCCATCGCCCAGGGCGCGGGTACACCGGCAGTGGTTCTGTTGATCGTCGGCGGGGTGCTCTACAGCGTTGGCGGGGTGCTTTACGCCGTGAAGTGGCCCGACCCGTGGCCGACGACTTTCGGCCATCACGAGTTCTTCCACGCCTGCACCGCGGTGGCCGCTCTCTGCCACTACGTCGCGATGTGGTTCGCGGTCTTCTGATAGTCCCTACGGCAGCGGCGTTTAGTCCCTAGGACAGCGGCGTTTTAGTCCCTAGGACAGCGGCGTTTTAGTCCCTAGGACAGCGGCGTCACGTGCGCCGGTGACCAGTAGGCCTTCATCGAGGCGATCTTGCCGTCGGCGTTGAACACCATCACGTCGATCGGCTCGATGCGCATCTTGCCCCCCTCACCGCCGACGGTGATGGTGAACATGAACGCCGCCTCGTGGCCCGCCACCCGCAGGGAGAGCAATTCAGTTGCGCGCGGGATGCCCTCGATGTTGCGGTAGAAGCCCGCAATCGCACTCCGACCGATGTGCACCTCGCCGCCGCCGACCGGATCCTCGACGGTGGCATCGTCGGCATAGAGATCGGCGATCTCGTCCGCGGTGCCGTTGGCGACCAACTCCAGATACCGCTTGACGCTTGCTTCGATGTGCTCGGCGCTGACCATGGCGCCACGCTACACGGGCACTCCCAGCGCAGCGGACAGTTCGGCGACCCCGGTCACCGGTAGGTCGCACACCCGCCCGCGACAGATGTAGGCGGCGTCGGCACCGCCGATTCGGGCCCGGCCGACCAACAGCGGTATCGAGTCCACCGGCCCGCCGACCACGATGGCTCCGCCCGGCGCGGTCCGGCGCGCGGCGGCCAGCAGCGGCGAGGCCAGGTCGGTCGTTGACACCGCCACCTGCAGCGGGCCGCGCACTGCGGCCTCGGCCACCGCGAGCCAGTGACCTGCCGACCGCGGTGCCCGCTCCAGCAGCGGCGAGTGGGCCAGCAGGGTGTCGGCGGCGGCCTGGCTGTAGCGGTCGGCGCGGTCGGCGTCGACGAGGTGCGCCGCAGTCAGCAACGCCTCGGCGATGGCGGCGGCGCCCGACGGCGTCGCGCCGTCGAGGGGGTCGGCTGGGCGCACCATCAGCTTTTCCGCGTCGTCGGCGGAGTCGAACCACCGACCAGGCCGGTCCGGATCGGCGAAGTGCCGCAGTGCCACGTCGATCAGGTCTCTCGCCTGTGTCAACCAGGACTCGTCGCCGTCCTGCTGGTAGATCGTGAGCAGGCCGGTGGCCAGCATCGCGTAGTCCTCCAGAATTGCCGCGCTCTCCCCCACCTGCCCGGCCAGGCTGGCGCGGCGCAGTCGGCCATCGGACAGATGAAGCGCCACGATCCCGGCGGCGCAGCGTTGGGCCGCAACCAGCAGGCCCGGATCATCCAGTGCAACAGCTGCTTCAGCCAGTGCGGTGATCGCCAGTCCGTTCCACGCCGTGACCACCTTGTCGTCGCGCGGAGGCTGGGTTCGGGTCATTCGGGCCGCCAGTAACCCGGCGCGCACCCGATCGAAGCGTTCGGCCTCCCGCGGCAGCGGGTCGGTGGCGGCGGGAAGTTGGAGCACAGAAGCCCCGTGCTCGAAAGTGCCGGTTGCGGTGACGTTGAAAACCGTTGCAGCCCAATGTCCGTCATCATCTCCGAGGACGTCGCGAAGCTGCGCAGGCGTCCAGACGTAGGTGGATCCCTCGGTGCCTGCGGCATCAGCGTCCAGCGACGAGGTGAACATGTGGCCCTCAGCGAGGTCGTTGATGAGGAATGCGGCGGTCTCGGCGGCGATACGACGCGCCAACGGGTCGGCGGTGCACCGGGCCCAGTGCGCGTACACCCGCAACAGCAGTGCGTTGTCGTAGAGCATTTTCTCGAAATGCGGCACCACCCAGTCGGCGTCGACGCTGTACCGGGCGAACCCGCCCGCCAATTGGTCGTAGATGCCGCCGCGGGCCATCGCTTCGCAGGCCCTTCGCACGGCGTCCAATCCAACCGGTGATCGGGTCCGCTCGTAGCTCCGTAACAGCGCCTCAAGCAGTGCCGAGGGCGGAAACTTCGGCGCCCCGCCGAAGCCGCCGCGGGCCGGGTCCTCATCGCGCAGCACCAGGGCCACCGCGCGGTCACACAGTGCCGGGGACACCTCTGGCCCGCCGCCGGGCAGTCCGGCGGCCATCCGGCGCAACTCCCCGGTGATCTCGTCAGAGGCTTGTTCAACCTCGTCGCGACGGGTACGCCAGGTCTCGCCGATCGCCGAAAGGAGTTGCAGGAACTGCGGTCTGGGGTAGTAGGTGCCACAGAAGAACGGTCGGCCATCGGGGGTCAGGAAGCAGGTCATCGGCCAACCGCCGTGGCCGGTCATCGCCACGGTCGCATTCATGTAAACCGCGTCGAGGTCGGGGCGCTCCTCGCGGTCGACCTTGATGCACACGAACTCGTTCATCACCGCGGCAACCGCGGAGTCCTCGAAGGACTCGTGCGCCATCACGTGGCACCAGTGGCAGGCCGCGTAGCCGATCGACAGCAGGATCGGCACATCGCGGTGAGCGGCTTCGGCCAGTGCCTCAGCACCCCACTGCTGCCAGTGCACCGGGTTGTCGGCGTGCTGGCGCAGATATGGACTGGTCGCCCCGGCGAGGGAGTTAGCCGCCGGGCTCATGCCGGGGCCCCTCGCCTTCGCGGTCGGGCTCATCCGCAGGTGGGTCGTCGGCGCCCGTGGCTTCCTGGGCGGCCGGGGAGGCGTCGAAGGTCTCGGGCAGTCGCTTGAGGTGCCGGTTCATCGACCACACCAGGGCGAACACCCCGATCAGCAACAGCACGACGACCAGCAGGCCCGCCGGGCCGGCCTCGCCGAATTCCGGCCCGGTCTGGGTGGGAGCGTCGGCGAGGAACGCCACGATCGGCAGCAGGTTCACTCGAAGACCTCGATTCCGCTGAACAGGTCGTCCTCGGGCAACGTAACCGGCACCCGCGACCGGGCCAACTCGTACTCCTCGGTGGGCCACAGCCGCCGCTGCCACTCCATTGGGGTGGCGAAGAACCATCCGTCGGGGTCGATCTGGGTTGCGTGGGCGCGAAGGGCCTCGTCGCGCAGTGGAAAGTAATCCCCACAGTGCACCCGGGTGGTGACCCGGCCGGCGGACACATCCTGCTCGGGGTCCCAGCCCTCCAGCCATCGGGCGAACGGGCCTTCGGTGCCGTTCTTTGCGAACTCGTCCTGCAGCATCTGCATGCGCTTCCGCAGGAAACCGTGGTTGTAGTACAGCTTGCTGACCTCCCATGGCGGGCCGGCGTCGGGATGGAGGTGCACCTCGGCAGCGGCCTCATATGCCGCGATCGAAACCTGATGGCAGCGAATGTGATCCGGGTGCGGGTAGCCGCCGTTCTCGTCGTAGGTCGTCATCACGTGCGGGCGGAACTGCCGGATCAGTTCGACCAGCCGGGCGACCGGCTCGTCCAACGGGATGACCGCGAAACAGCCGTCCGGCAGCGGCGGCGGCGGGTCGCCCTCGGGCAGCCCGGAGTCGATGAAGCCGAGCCACTGGTGTTCCACGCCGAGGATCTCCGCAGCCCGTGCCATCTCATCGCGACGGACATCGGCGATGCGATCCCGCACATCGGGCAGATCCATCGCAGGGTTGAGGATGTCCCCGCGTTCGCCACCGGTCAGGGTGACCACCAGAACGCGGTGGCCTTCATCGGCGTAGCGGGCCATGGTTGCCGCACCCTTGCTGGACTCGTCGTCCGGGTGGGCATGAACCGCCATCAAACGCAGCTCGGTCACGTCTTCCTCTACAGGCTGTTCCATACCGCCCTCATCTTGATGGGCCGTTACCCTAATGGTCCCACCCTCGCCGGGGGTAACCGCAATCCAGCCCGCCCAGGAGAGGGGTGCCGATGCCCCACATCCCCAAACCCCAGACCCCCGAACCCCAGACCCCCGAACCCCAGACCCCTGATCCCCTGACACCTGACCCCGTCAGTGCGCCCCGGCCGGTCCCACCTTCGCGGTACGGCAAAGCCGTTTCCCCGACGAGGCACCGGCGGGCCAGAATCGCCGTCGGCCTGCTGGTGGTCGTGGCGTGCCTCGCACTGGCCTTTTGGGGCTATCAACGCTTCGAACGACTGGATGTACAGGGCGAGACGGCCGCCTTCGAGGTCCTCGACGACCAGACGGTTTCAATCACGCTGAGCGTGACCCGCAAGGATCCGGCCAAGCCGGCGGTCTGCATCGTGCGGGTGCGATCGAAGGACGGCGCCGAGACCGGTCGGCGGGAAATCCTGGTTCCCCCGTCGCCGTCGGAAACGGTGCAGGTCACCGCAACGGTCAAGTCCAAGGGGACACCCTTCGTCGGTGACGTCTACGGTTGCGGCCTCGACGTGCCCGGCTACCTGATCGCACCCCCAGCCTGATCGCACCCCCAGCCTGATCGCCCCCCAGCCTGATCGCAGCCTGCTCCGCCGCGTAGCTGGATTACCGGTCCGGCGCCGACGGCGGCAAATCCCGGAATCGTCGTGGGGGCGCGGTGTTATAATCGCTTCATACACACGGTTCCTGCTGGGAGCCGTGTTTTGCCACATTAGCGCGTTCTTTCGCCGCTCTGAAATGGCATTACACGCGGATTAGACCGCATCTTCCCGGCAGCGGCCCACCGCACCGCAAACAGCGCGGAACAACGATTGAGGAGCGCGACGAGATGACCGATACCCAGGTGGTCTGGCTGACGCAGGAGTCCTATGACCGACTCAAGGCCGAACTCGACGGGTTGATCGCTAATCGCCCGATCATCGCGGCCGAGATCAACGACCGCCGCGAAGAGGGCGATCTTCGCGAGAACGGCGGATACCACGCCGCCCGCGAGCAGCAGGGCCAGGAAGAGGCCCGGATCCGGCAATTGCAGGAACTGCTCAATTCGGCCAAGGTCGGGGAGGCTCCCAAGAAGTCCGGGGTTGCCCTGCCCGGTTCGGTGGTCAAGGTCTACTACAACGGCGACGAGTCCGACACCGAGACCTTCCTGATCGCCACCCGGCAGGAGATCATCGGCGACGGCAAACTCGAGGTGTACTCACCGAACTCCCCGGTGGGTTCGGCGCTGCTCGACGCCAAGGTCGGCGAGACCCGCACCTTCTCGGTGCCCAACGGCAACCAGGTGAAGGTGACCCTGGTCAGCGCAGAGCCGTACCACTCCTAGTCCCCCATCTACTAGTCCCCCCATCTACGGCGCCGGACAACGCCGCAGACCGCTCGCACTACAGGTTTGGGCATAATGGCGCGAATCGCCGAGGATCTGTTCCTGCTGCTACTCGACGACGGATCGACACAGCAGCCCCGGCTGGATCGATCCCGACTGGGCCGAATGATGGCCGCGGCCCTTCTCCTGGACCTCGCCTACGACCGCCGAGTCCGGCCCGCGCTGGCCCAGGAACCGATGCCGGCCGGGCACCTGGTGGCACTCGCGGGCGAGGTTCCGCTGAATCCGGCGGTGCGGCCCGCCCTGGCACTGCTGCAGCAGGGTCCGATCACCCCCGCCGCGGCCATCGGCAGATTGCGCAAGCGCGCACAGGACGACGTTCTCGATCAGTTGCTGCGCACCGGGACCATTCATCAGGTGCAGTTGTCGGCACATCGGTTGCGCCGCAACAGCTATGCGTGGCCGGTGCGCGATCGGGGCCGGGCAGAGCACGCCCGTGCAGGGGTGCTGGCGGCGTTGTTCGATCAGCGCAGCCCCGCACCGGTGTCGGCGGCGATCATCGCCCTGCTGCACGCGGTAAACGGCCTGGGTGAGGGGCTGGGCCTCAACGCGGCGGGCACGCAACGAGCGGGCGCGCGGGCCCACGAGTTGGCCGATGGGCGCTGGGCGGACCCAGCGAACACCGCCGAGGTGAACCTCGCGGTGACTGCGGCGGCGGTGCTGCCGGCGTTAGGTTAGGGCCTGCTCCAGATCGGCGAGCAGATCGGCGGCAGCTTCGATGCCTACCGAGAGCCGGACCAGGTCGTCGGGAACCTCGAGTTGAGATCCCGCCGTCGACGCGTGCGTCATCGCACCGGGATACTCGATCAGCGACTCCACCCCGCCGAGGGACTCGGCGAGGATGAAAATCTCTGTGCGGGAACACAATTTGCGGGCCGCCTCGGACCCACCGGCCATCCGTACCGACACCATTCCACCGAACCCGCTCATCTGGCGAGCAGCCACGTCATGACCCGGGTGGGTGGGCAGTCCGGGATAGAGCACCCGGCTTACCGCGGGGTGCTCGACGAGGAACTCCGCGACCCGCGCGGCGTTCTCACTGTGCCGTTGCATCCGCAATTCGAGGGTCTTCAGACCACGGATTGTCAGGTAGGCGTCGAACGGTCCGGGCACCCCGCCGGCACCGTTCTGAAGGAAGGCGAAATCGGCGTCCAGTTCCTCGCTGCCGGTCACCAGTGCGCCACCCACCACATCGGAGTGCCCGCCGATGTACTTGGTGGTCGAATGCAACACGATGTCCGCGCCCAGCGTGAGCGGCTGTTGCAGCGCGGGCGAGGCAAACGTGTTGTCCACCAACACCTTCGCACCCGCTGCGTGGCCGATATCGACGATGCCGGCGATGTCGGCGATCGATAGCAGCGGGTTGGTGGGAGTCTCGACCCAGATCATCCGGGTGGCCGGGGTCAGCGCCGCCCGGACCGCGTCGAGGTCAGACAGTGCAACCGGGGTGTGCTCAATCCCCCAGTGCCGGAACACCTTGTCGATCAACCGGAAGGTGCCGCCGTAGGCGTCGTCGGGGATGACGATGTGATCGCCGGGGCGCAGCACCGACCTCAGGGCGCAGTCGGTGGCCGCCATCCCGGAACTGAACGCCCGCGCGAACCCGCCGTCCTCGACGGCGGCCAGTGCGGCTTCGAGTGCCGCACGGGTGGGGTTGCCGGTGCGGGCGTACTCGAAGCCGCCACGCAGGCCGCCGACGCCGTCCTGGGCGAACGTGCTGCTGGCGTAGATCGGCGGGTTGACCGCCCCGGTGCCCGGGTCGGGGCGGAATCCGGCGTGGATCGCCTTGGTGGCGAAGCCGTACCGGCGGTGTCTGTCAGTCATCGCCTCGAGCCTAGATCCCCGCGGCCGCGACCGCTCAGGCGACGGCCGGAGCCACCGACCCGCCGCTGAGGCGCCGATAGGTGAACACCCCGAACAGGTAGGCCACCGGGGCGGTGACCAACAGGCCCACCCCGCACAACAGAGAGCCGACCAACAGGAGACCGAAAGCAGTCAGGGCGGCAAGCAGCGACGGCCCGAAGTTGTTCTTGACGATGTCGATGCTGGCTCGGATTCCGTCGACCGGTGAGAGATTCCGATCGACGATCGCGACGGTGGTGAACCAGGTGAAGAAGACGACGATCAGTCCGGGCAGGATGCACAGCGCCAGGCCGATCGAGGTCAGGATCCCGACGATCAGTGACGCGACGATCACCGAGACGAAGTTGCGGGGCCGGAAGAACGAGGCGATCGTGACCGGTTGACCGTTGGCGATGTCGAGCAGACCGCCGTAGTAGGCCGAGGCGATCGCGCCGCCGACCAGTGTCAGCAGAATCGAGGACAGGATCTGGACGGCGATCCCGCCACCGGTGAGGGTCCGCGTGGTGGTCTCAATGATGTCGTCACCGGACTCGAAGGCGGTGAACGTCTCCGGTGAGACCGCCTGCAGCAACCCCTGGGTCAGCGCGGAGAGAACGACGGTGATCAGTGCGAACACCAGGGTGGCTACGACTAGCGGGACGGCGTTCTTGGTGAACTTGTTCCAAGCCCACGACAACCCCTCGCCGACGCTGTAGTTCACCGGCGGCCGCTGCCCGTATCCGGGCGGCGGCGGAAAGTAACCGCCCTCGGCCGGAGGCGGCGGCGGGTAACCACCCGGGCCGGGGTAGCCCCCGGGCGCCGGATAGGTACCCGGAGGCGGGTATCCACCGGCAGGGGGCGGGTACGCGCCGGGCGGCGGGTACCCACCGGGTGGCGGGTATCCACCGGCAGGGGGCGGGTCCGCGCCGGGCGGCGGGTCCCCACCGGGTGGCGGGTATCCACCGGGGGGCGGTGGCGCCGGATAGCCGCCCTCGACCGGCGGCGGGGGCGGGTAACCACCGGGATAGCTCCAGCCCGGGGGCGGCGGTGCGCCGTAACCACCCTGCTCCGGCGGCGGGTAGCCCCCGGGCGGCGGGATGTTGCTGGGCGGTACGGGCGGTTCGGTCACGGGACTCCCCAGGTCAGGACTATAACGCGTCCAACCCTACCGCGTCAGCGCCGTCGCGGCCCTTCAGAGAGGTAGCCGAGCAGATCGTGGCGGGTGATCACGCCGGCCGGTTTGCCGCCCTCGACCACCATCACCGCGTCAGCGTCGGCCAGCATCTTGGCGGCAACGCTGACCAACTCCCCGGCACCGATCAGCGGCAGCGCCGGACTCATGTGCAGCCCCACGGCGTCAGCAAGGTTCGCACGGCCCTCGAACACCGCCGAGAGCAACTCGCGCTCGGAAACGCTGCCGGCCACCTCCCCTGCCATCACCGGGGGTTCGGCGCCGACCACCGGCATCTGAGACACGCCGTACTCGCGGAGGATCCCGATCGCGTCCCGCACTGTCTCCGACGGGTGGGTGTGCACCAGGTCGGGCAGCGCGCCGGACTTGCCCCGCAGCACGTCACCGACCGTCGGATCGGGCAGTGTGTCGTCCAACGGAGTGCGCAGGAATCCGTAGGACGACATCCACGCGTCGTTGAAGATCTTCGACATGTACCCGCGGCCGCCGTCCGGCAGCAGCACCACCACCAGTGCGTCCGGTCCGGCGCGTTCGGCCACCCGCAGCGCCGCGATCGCCGCCATGCCGCATGAGCCACCGACGAGCAACCCCTCCTCGCGGGCCAGTCGGCGGGTCATGTCGAAGGAGTCCGCGTCGGACACCGCGATGATCTCGTCGGCGATGTCCGGGTCGTAGGCCTGCGGCCAGAAGTCCTCGCCGACACCCTCCACCAGATAGGGCCGGCCGGTTCCGCCGGAGTACACCGAGCCTTCCGGATCCGCGCCGATGATCTTGACGCGTCCGCCCGACATCTCCTTGAGGTAGCGCCCGACGCCGGTGATCGTGCCGCCGGTGCCTACCCCGGCGACGAAGTGGGTGACGCGGCCGTCGGTGTCGGCCCAGATCTCCGGACCGGTGGTCTCGTAGTGGCTGGCCGGGCCGTTGGGGTTGGAGTACTGGTCGGGCTTCCAGGCGCCATCGATCTCAGCGACCAGTCGGTCGGAGACGCTGTAGTAGCTGTCCGGGTGCTCGGGGGGGACAGCCGTGGGGCAGACGACGACCTCGGCGCCGTAGGCGCGCAACACGTTTCGCTTGTCCTCGCTGACCTTGTCGGGGCAGACGAAGACACACTTGTAGCCGCGACGCTGGGCGACCAGCGCCAGACCGACACCGGTGTTGCCGGAGGTGGGCTCAACGATGGTGCCGCCGGCCTTGAGTTGGCCGCTCGCCTCTGCGGCGTCGATCATCTTGATCGCGATCCGGTCCTTGGAGCTGCCGCCCGGGTTGAGGTACTCGACCTTCGCCGCGACCAGCCCGGCGCCCTCGGGAACGACCGAGGTCAATTGAATCAAAGGGGTATTGCCGATCAGCTCGCTGACATGCCGCGCGATTCGCATCTCTCTATGGTGGCAGCCCTTGCGGCCGGTATGCGGTCCGCCCCGTTAACCGCGCCCAAATACTGAGTGTGTCAGCCCGCGTGCGCGGCGTTCTCGCCCCGCGAACGCCGGAACGGCAGCCGCTCCACCACGCTCACCAGGACTAAGCCCACCGCCAAACCGACCAGCGCCGAGGCGAGGGTGTTGACGATCCAGGCCAACACGGCGCCGACTGCCGGGACACCGCGCACAGCATCCTCGAGGTGGTGCACGAGGGAGTACGGCGCGTGCCAACCGAGTTCGTCGAATCCGACCAGCAGGATGTGCCCACCCACCCACAGCATCGCGGCGGTCCCGATCACCGAGAGCCAGGCGAGAACTTTGGGCATACCGGCCACCAGTAGCCGGCCCAGCCGTTGGGACAGCCGCGAGGACCGCCCGGCCAGCGCCAGGCCGACGTCGTCCATCTTCACGATGAGGGCGACCACGCCGTACACCGCGACGGTGATCCCGATCCCGACGACGGCGAGGATCGCGCCCCTCGACACCACCGGTTCGTCAAGGACCTCCTTGAGCGCGATCACCATGATCTCGGCCGACAGGATGAAGTCGGTGCGGATCGCGCCCGCGATCGTCTTCGACTCGGCATCGGGGCCGAGTTCGGCTACCGGAGCGTCGTGATCGTGGTCGTCGTGGCGCAACGCGTGGACGACCTTGTGGGCGCCCTCGTAGGCCAGGAAACACCCCCCGAACATGAGAATGATCTCCACCACGATCGGAGCGATCGCACTGAGCAGCAGGGCCGCCGGCAGGATGATGAGCAACTTGTTGCGCAGCGAACCCATGGCGATACGCCGGATGATGGGCAGTTCGCGTTTGGCGGCGAGGCCGCGCACATAGGCCGGGGTGACCGCGGCGTCGTCGATGACCACGCCGGCCGCCTTCACGCTGGCCCGCCCGGCGGCCGCACCCACATCATCGATCGACGCGGCGGCCAGTTTGGCCAGCGCGGCGACATCGTCGAGCAAACCGACCAGACCGCCTGCCATGCAACTCCTCCGCTGAGGGTGTTATCGAGGCGAAGTCTACGGCCCGATGCTCAGCCAGTGGCCTCGCGGATGTATTCGCCGATCTGACGCAAAGAGCGAGTGGCCTCCGGCACCAGCGGGGCGCACAGCTGGAAGTCATGCACCTGGCCCGGCCACACCCGAACCTCGGTCGGCACACCTGCGGCCGCCAACCGCCGAGCGGCCAAGCGGGCGTCGTGCAGCAGCACCTCCGATCCTGAGACGTGGATCAGCGTGCGCGGCAGTCCGGGTTCGATATGGTCCAGCGGCTCGTAGACGTCTTCGGGCTTGCCGTCGACGACATGCTTGGCCGCCGCCCGGGCCACCAGCGCAACCAGCGCGTCAAAAGCCTTGGGCGGGAACATCGCATCGGTCGCGACGTTGGGGTGCTTGAGCTTGGGATCCTGCTGCAGTTGCAACAGCGGCGAGATCGCCACCATCGCCGCCGGGGTCTCACCCTCGGCCTGCAGGCGCTGCGCCAGCGCCAGTGCCAGGTACCCGCCGGCCGAGTCACCGGCGAGCACGATCTGTTCGGGCTCATAGCCACGCAGTCGCAGCCACCGGTATCCGTCGTAGCAGTCGTCGATGGCCTTGCCGACGGTGTGCTTGGGAATCAACCGGTAATCGACCACCAGGACCGGTGAATCGGCGAACTTCGACAGCGCGATCGAGAGTCGGCTGTGGGAGTTCACTCCGCACGTCATGAAGGCGCCACCGTGCATGTAGAGCACGACCCGGCGGCGGCCGTCGGCGGGCAGCACACCGGGTGCCCGAACCAGTTGAGCCGAGGCGTTGGGCAACCCGACGGTGGCGCGGACGGTGCCCGGCGACGGCAACAGCGCCCGGGCCAGGTAGTCCACCAAACCGAACGGCCACGGCCAGTGCGGGACGTGGCTCAGGACCGCCAGGGTGGGCCACATCGTGGCGCGGGCTCCCAACGACACCAGGCGAGCGGCGAGGCCGGGCCCGTCTTCGACCACTTCGACCGGCGCACCGTCGCTGACCGGGTACCGGCGCGGCCGGGACGCGCCCGTGTGACCGCGGCGAACCGCTGGGGGCGGGATCTTGATCGGTGCCGTCATCGTGAACACTCCCTACGCCGATGTAGTGATGTGCCGGGTCCGGGATGGCCGGGGCACTCAGCTTGGGCCCGTTGTGATTCCGACCACAACCGGCGGCGGCGATGTTTCCCCGATCTGATACCCCTCCGTAATCGCACGGTTGCCATGACGAACGGAATCCGATGCGGACACCGCCTAAGCTGTGCCGGTGGGCATACGCCTTCGATCCGCCAGGACACTGATCATGGCGGGAGTTCTTGCCTCAACCGGCACCGCCGTGGTGGGTGCCCGGAATCTGCTTACCGGTCAAGCCGACCAGGCTCGCAACGTGATACCCAAGGCCTGGGACGTCCCGCCCCGCGCAGACGGGATTTACGCGCCCGGCGGCGGCCCGGTACAACGCTGGGAACGCGGCACGCACGTCGATGTGCATCTGATGATCTTCGGGGATTCCACCGCCACCGGAGACGGCTGCCAGTCCGCCGACGAGGTGCCCGGTGTGCTGATCGCGCGGGGGTTGGCCGAACAGTCCGGCAAGGTGGTCCGGCTGTCCACCAAGGCGATCGTCGGCGCAACGTCGAAGGGATTGGCCGGGCAGGTCGACGCCATGTTGGTGGCCGGACCGCCACCGGATGCGGTGGTGATCATGATCGGCGCCAACGACATCACCCTGCTCAACGGGATCGGTCCGTCCGCGCGGCGACTGGGGGCGGCGGTGCGGCGCCTGCGTTCGGTCGGCGCCGCCGTCGCCGTAGGCACCTGCCCGGATCTCGGGGTCATCACCGCTATCCCGCAGCCGCTGCGGTGGACGGCGCGCTCGCTGGGCTTCCGGCTGGCTCGCGCGCAGATCTCCGAAGTTCGCGCCGCCGGCGGCGTACCGGTTCCGCTGGCCGAACTCATGACGCCGCACTTCCGGGACGAACCGCAGACGATGTTCTCCGAAGACTGCTACCACCCGTCGGCGGCGGGTTATGCCTTGGCCGCCGAGCATCTGCTCCCAGCACTGTGCGTGGCGCTGGATGAGCAGACATCACGCGGTCGGTGATGACGGCGGCCAGTGCCGTCGGCGAGACCAGGATGGGCTAGGTTTTCGAGGAAACCCCCAGTCATCGAAACCCCCAGTCATCACACCAGGAGCAACCTCATGCCCGAAGCCGTCATCGTCTCGACCGCCCGCTCCCCCATCGGCCGCGCCTTCAAGGGCTCGCTGGTGAGCATGCGCCCCGATGATCTGGCCGCCCAGATGGTGCGTGCGGCACTGGACAAGGTGCCCGCCCTGGACCCCCACGACATCGTCGACCTGATGATGGGATGCGGTCAGCCCGGTGGTGAGTCCGGCTTCAACATCGCCCGCGTGGTGGCCGTCGAACTCGGCTACGACTTCCTGCCCGGAGTGACGGTGAACCGGTACTGCTCGTCGTCGTTGCAGACCACCCGGATGGCGTTCCACGCGATCAAGGCCGGCGAGGGGGACGCCTTCATCTCCGCGGGCGTCGAAACGGTGTCGCGGTTCGGAAGCGGCAACGCCGACTCCTGGCCGGACACCCGCAACCCGCTGTTCAACGAGGCTCGCGAGCGCGCCGACGCCGCCAAAGAGGCCGGCGCCACCGAATGGACCGACCCTCGCGAGAGCGGCGAGCTGCCCGACGTCTACATCGCGATGGGCGAGACCGCCGAGAACGTCGCCCTGTACACCGGCATCAGCCGCGAGGATCAGGACCGCTGGGGTGTACGCAGCCAGAACCGTGCCGAGGAGGCCATCAACAGTGGGTTCTTCGCCCGCGAGATCTCCCCGGTGACCCTTCCTGACGGCACCGTCGTCAGCACCGACGACGGCCCGCGCGCCGGCACCGTGTACGAGAAGATCAGCGCACTCAATCCGGTGTTCCGCCCGGATGGCACCGTGACCGCCGGCAACGCCTGCCCGCTCAACGACGGCGCTGCCGCGGTGGTGATCATGTCCGACACCAAGGCCAAGGCTCTGGGTCTGACACCGCTGGCGCGCATCGTCTCGACCGGGGTGTCCGGGCTGTCGCCGGAGATCATGGGCCTGGGCCCGATCGAGGCGGTCAAGAAGGCACTCGGCTACGCGAAGATGTCGGTCTCCGATATCGACCTGTTCGAGATCAACGAGGCGTTCGCGGTGCAGGTGCTCGGCTCAGCGCGGGAACTGGGCATCGACGAGGACAAGCTCAACGTCTCCGGCGGCGCGATCGCACTCGGGCATCCGTTCGGCATGACGGGTGCCCGAATCACCGCGACGCTGCTGAATAACCTTGCCACCCATGACAAGACCTTCGGCATCGAGACCATGTGCGTGGGCGGCGGCCAGGGTATGGCGATGGTGGTCGAGCGGCTCAGCTGAGCCCGCAACGACAGGAAGGCCGACACCTTTCGGTGCCGGCCTTCCTGTCGTTCAGAGCGAAGATGTCTAGCGGTCGCTGGAGTAGAAGTAGCTCAGCAGTCGCAGGATCTCCAGGTAGAGCCACACCAGCGTGACGGTCAGGCCCAGGGCGACGCCCCATGCGGCCTTCTCCGGCGCACCAGCGCGGATCAACTGGTCGGCGGAATCGAAGTCGAGCAGGAAGCTGAACGCCGCGATGCCGATGACGACCAACGAGAAGATGATCGCCAACGGGCCACCGGAGCGCAGGCCCATACCCTCGCCGCCGCCGACACCAAACATCCCGAGCACGAAATTGCCCAGCATGAGCACCAGTACTCCCACCATGCTCGCCACCATGAAGCGAGTGAACTTGGGAGTGACTCGGATCGCGCCGGTCTTGTACACCACCAGCATGCCGAAGAACACGCCGATGGTGCCCAGCACAGCCTGCGTGATGAGTGCGCCGGCGCTGATGCCCTGCACCAGGACGTTGCCGAAGACCCAGGAAATCGCTCCGAGGAACAACCCCTCCAGCGCCGCGTAACTGAGCACGATCGCCGGGCTGTCCTGCTTGCGACCGAACGTCGCGATCAGCACCAGGGCCAGGCCGCCAAGCGAACCGATCAGAGTGAACGGCATCGCCAGCGACTGGTTGCCGGACACCAGGAAGTAGGAGAGCACCGCCACCACGGACAGCACCCCGAGGGTGATGCCGGTCTTGGTGACGACGTCGTCGATGGTCAGGGACCGCGAGACGCCGGTCTGGCGGCCCTCGGTGTAGGGCAACGGCTGGCCGTAGGGCTGGGCCTGGTAGCCCGCTCTCTGGGCACCGGCGATCCCGGTGCCGAACTGCGCGTATCCGCCCTGCTGCTGAGGCAGCGAACGGAGAATCGGGTTGCTGGTTTCCCGCACCTGAATCCTCTCCCTTTGTCTCTTCTGTGCTCACGGTCGGTGAACTGCCTCGTGAACGACCGGCGGTGACGGACGGTTCCCGCCCGCGCTTATCCGGTTATCGCAAGGGTACCCATAGTCAGGTGAACGGGCCATGACCTGATAAAACTATGAGGTCCTAGCTTCGCTACCTGGCCCGATCACCCCGAGGAGTTGACGTGAGCGCTCCCGACGACGAGGTCCTCACCCGGGTGGAAGGCACGGTCGGGTGCCTCACCCTGAACCGGCCGAAGGCCATCAACTCCCTGACCCACGCCATGGTCACCGCCATGGACGCCGCACTGGCCGAGTGGGCCGCGGATGACGCGGTGGACGCCGTCGTCGTCTCCGGCGCCGGCGAACGCGGCCTGTGCGCCGGCGGCGACGTGGTGGCGATTTACCACAGCGTGCAGGCCGACGGCGCCGAAGCCAGGCGGTTCTGGTTCGACGAGTACCGCCTCAACGCCCGCATCGCCCGATTCCCCAAGCCCTACGTCGTGCTGATGGACGGCATCGTGATGGGCGGCGGCCTCGGGATCGGGATGCACGGCAGCATCCGGGTGGTGACCGATACCTCGAAGATCGCGATGCCCGAGGTCGGCATCGGCCTGATCCCCGACGTCGGCGGAACCCTGCTGCTCTCGCGCTCACCAGGCCTACTCGGTCTGCACGCCGCACTCACCGGTGCACCTTTCTCCGGCGCCGACGCGATCGCATTGGGATTCGCCGACCACTACGTTGCGCACGCGGATCTACCGGCATTCACCGCCGCCGTCGTTGCCGACGGCGCACCCGCGGCGTTGAGCGCCTATGCCCAGGAGCCACCGCCTAGTCACCTTGCTGCACAACGGGATTGGATCGATCACTGCTACGCCGGCGAGACCGTCACCGATATCGTCACCGCGCTTCGCGGTCACGACGAGGGACCGGCCAACGATGCCGCCGACCTCATCGCCACCCGCTCCCCCATCGCATTGGCCGTGACCTTGGCCTCGATCCGCCGGGCCGCGGCGTACACCACTCTCGAGGAGACCCTGGTCGCGGAGTACCGGGTGTCCTGCGCGGCAGCACGCTCCCACGATCTGGTGGAGGGCATTCGGGCCCAGGTGGTGGACAAGGATCGCAACCCCAGGTGGTCGCCGGCGTCGCTGGCCGCGGTGTCGGAGCAGGACGTCGACGCGTATTTCGCCCCGGCTGATCCGGACCTGACGTTCTAGATAATCGGAGGACTACATGAGCTACGAGACCATCCTGGTGAGCCGGGCCGACCGGGTCGGCACCATCACGCTGAACCGACCCGAGGCACTCAATGCCCTCAACAGCCAGGTGATGGCCGAAGTCACCGCGGCCGCAGCGGAATTCGACGCCGACTCAGGTATCGGCGCCATCATCATCACCGGTTCGGCCAAGGCGTTCGCGGCCGGCGCCGACATCAAGGAGATGGCCGGACTGTCTTTCTCGGAGGTCTTCGACTCCGATTTCTTCGCCGCCTGGGGAAAGCTTGCGGCGGTGCGGACACCGCTGATCGCGGCTGTCGCCGGCTACGCGCTCGGCGGCGGCTGCGAACTGGCGATGATGTGCGACCTGCTGATCGCCGCCGACACCGCCAAATTCGGCCAGCCCGAGATCAAACTCGGCGTGCTGCCGGGGATGGGCGGCTCGCAGCGGTTGACCCGTGCAATCGGCAAGGCCAAGGCGATGGATCTGATTTTGACCGGGCGCACCATCGACGCCGCCGAAGCCGAGCGCAGTGGGCTGTGCTCACGGGTGGTGCCTGCCGATGACCTGCTGGCCGAAGCCAATGCAGCGGCCACCGCGATCTCGAAGATGTCGCGCTCGGCGGCCCGGATGGCCAAGGAGGCCGTCAATCGCGCATTCGAGTCCACTCTTACCGAGGGTTTGCTCTACGAACGGCGGCTCTTCCACTCGGCGTTCGCCACCGACGACCAGACCGAGGGCATGGCGGCCTTCACCGAGAAGCGCGCGCCGAACTTCACCCATCGCTGATTGGCGTTACGTTTACTCAGGTGAGCACAGCCCACTGCGCTCGGCTTCGGCGGCGTCGATGGTGCGCCCGGTCAACATCAGATCCCTCGCCTTGGCCTTGCCGATTGCACGGGTCAACCGCTGCGAGCCGCCCATCCCCGGCAGCACGCCGAGTTTGATC
>CAMCWJ010000002.1 GCA_945882475.1 Bifidobacterium breve | reverse complement strand
CGACGGCTGAGAGCACCCTGCCGCGCAGTTCGGACGGCGGTGCTGCCGCCGCCGCGGCCGACACCGCGGCCATCGTTTCGCGCACCGCGCGTACTTCGTCGTAGAACTCCTCGGCCGCTCCATCGGCGGCAATCCGGGCCTCCAGCTGCCGCTGCTCGGCTTCCGGGAGCGCGTGCAGCGCGTACGGGACGGCCAGGTCCAACAACTCGGAGTTGCCGCCGATTGGTGTCGTCATCGCACATCCAGGCAATTACGCAGGTTGCGGATGGCATCACGCATGCGCGACTTCACCGTTGCGAGGTTCGCCGAAAGCCGCTCGGAGACTTGCACATACGTCATTCCCTGGTAGTAGGCGAGGTCGATGCATTCGCGCTGCGGACCGGTGAGCCCGTCCAGGCATGCGGTGACCCTGCGGCGCTCCTCGCCGGCGATCACCGCATCGCTGACGTTGTCGGCCGCGCGCTCGACCGTCGAAGCGCCGTATCGGGAGTCCCGTTGGCCGGCGGCCTGCTCGGAGCGCACCCGGTCGACCGCGCGCCGGTGGGCGAGGGTGAGCAACCAGGCCAACGCGCTTCCCGAGGCCGGGTCATAGCTCTCCGCGCTGCGCCACACCTGCAGATAGACGTCCTGTGTGGTCTCTTCGCTGTAGCCGCGGTCGCGCAGCACCCGCACGACCATGCCGTAGACCCGCGAGCAGGTGGCGTCGTAAAAGGCGGTGAATGCCTCACGGTCGCGTTGTGCGACTCGGCGTAGAAGCCCGTCGAGGTCGGCGGTGCTCACCGTTGTCCGCCGACGATTGTCGCTGCCATTGAGCCGAAGCGTAGCGGGCCGGTCAAGAAGCAGTGTCACGACGCCGCCCACGACCGGCTGTTCGCCCCCGTCCAGGCGGCGGTCGCGGCGTGGACCGGGTTGGTGTGGGCGGCGCTCTCGGTCTGGCTCATCGGACGCAGGCCGGGGGCACGGTGCAGGCGCAGCAGGAACTCCTCGATGCGCATGGTCAGTGCCGCCACCTGTGGCGCCAGTGGCGTGGTGAGTTGCAGTAGAAGGACGTTGGCGATGCTCACCTCGCGGCGCCGTCCGCGCCAGGTGGCCACCACACCGGCCGGGCTGTCGGGGTTCAGAGACATTGTCAGCGAGAGGTTGTCGGCCGGTTCGGGGGCGCCGAGCAGTGAGTTGCGGTCGCCGAAAACGAGTGTCTGCAGAGCGGGGTCTGAATCGAGCTCGCCCGACGGCATCAGGTGGGCGCGGCGCTCCCCGCGCACTGTTTGCAGTTCGGCGATCACGTAGCGCAGCCGACCGGTGTCGTCGTGGCACCAAAACAGGCTTAGCGGGTTGAAGGACCGGCCGAGCACGCGCGGAAGAAGCAGTGCGGTGACCCGGCCGCCGGGCAACGACACCCCGTTGTCGGCCAGGAAGGCGTCCACCCGGGCCCGCAGCGTGTCACCAGGGGAGCCGCCGAAGTGGTCGACCGCCTCGAACCGCGCAAACGGCCGCAGCCACCGCGGCAGCTGCGGCAGGTCGTCGATGTCGACGTACCAGCAGTAGCTGCGGTGCTCGGCGTACCGGTGCACCGGGAAGCGACGCAGGTGGGTCACCCGGGTCGGGTACAGCGCGGGAGTCAGCATCGAATCTCCAGAGGCGAAGCCGCGCATCGGCTTCTCAATGCGGTATTCGGAGCCGCTCGCACTCGGGATGGGTTTGGGCTTGTGACAGCTGTCACAAGCAGCTGTCAGAGGGGGCTAGAGGCGGTCCTTGACGGCCTGCGAGAGCCGGGCGCCGTCGGCTTTGCCATCCGCGATCGCGGTGGCCGTCTTCATCACCAGCCCCATCTGCTTGACCGACGGTCGCTCGCCGAGTTGTTCGGCCACCTGGGCCATCGCCGTGTCGACCACGTCGGCGACCTCGGCGTCGGTGAGTTGGGTCGGCAGGTACTCATCGATGATCCGGGCCTCGGCGTGCTCCTCGGCAGCCAGTTCACCGCGGCCGTTCTGGGTGTAGATCTCGGCCGCCTCGCCGCGTTTGCGGGATTCCCGGGCCAGCACCTTGAGGACGTCGGCGTCACTGAGTTCACGGCTTTGCTTGCCGGAGACCTCCTCGGTCTGGACCGCCGCGAGGAGCATGCGCAGCGTTGCGGTGCGCAGTTTGTCCTGGGCCTTCATCGCGCTGGTGAGGTCGGCGCGCAGCCGCGCCTTCAGTTCTGCCATGCCTGCAGACGCTACGCGTCGACCGATCGGCCCGGCGGCTGGCCGGACCAGGCAAGCAGGTCCGCCCAGATCGGGGTCCAGCCCTTGTAGCGGCGGGTCTGCTCGCTGGTGGTCGCCAGGGTCTGGCCGAGGTGGCGACGAAATTCCGGATACCGCCGATCCAGACTGCTCAGCGAGTCGCGGTAGGTGTGGATTGTGAAGAGAATGTCGCCGGAGTCCGGCAGCTTCCACAGGGTCTGGCGTTCAGTCCGGAAGAACATGGCGTCGCCGAACTCCTCAGCGCCAGGGCGGGCACGGGCCCCGGTCTTGCGGCCGGCGGCCGAGGGCTGAAACAGTTCCGGGTCGTCCAGAACGGTCCAGTTGATCCGCCACACTGGCCGATCCGGCGTCATCTTGTCGAAGGCCGCGTCGGTCGCCGCCCCGATTCGTTCCTCGTAGTGCGGCACCGGTTGGTGGATGCCGTGCATGTCGGCGCCGATCTTGGAGGTCAGATCCCAGCGGCTGGGGAAACACACCGACGCCGCGGTGAGCACCCATTGCCCGTTCTGCGCCGTCATGACCGCCAGGTCTTCCTGGACCAAGAGGCTCGCCGATTCCAGCGGGTGCAGGGAATCGTCGACATCGGGCCCGCCGGCGAATCGTTCCGGAAAGCGCTCGGGAAGGAACTCGACCAGTTTCGCCAGGACCTCCCGGGATCCGCCCAGACCGGCCGGAAGTGTCACGAAAACCTCGGCCCGGCGGTCCGCGAGCAGTCGGCGCTTCTCGGCGATTTCGCTCTCGTAGTGCTCGTCGATCTCGATCCAGGTGGCGGGGTCCATGCTTCGCAGCCCCATCGACACCGTGAAGGGCTTTCCCCGGACCGGAATGTAGGTCAGTTGCTGATCCAGTTCCCGTGGAACCCATAGGGCACCCGGCGCGGCAGTCGGATGCGGGCCACCGGGTCGCCGGCGAAGTCGGACGCATCCAGGATCACCAGTTCGCTGCTGTCGAGGGCGGCGTCGTAGACGTATCCCAGATACCAGCCGTTGGTCTCCGATGCCGGCCCCGAGGGTGAGGGCACGAAGACGGCTTCCCCCGGACCGCCGGGGTCGCCTGGGGTGCCGAAGGTGTGCTCGAGGCTCTCACCGGTCTGCAGGTCGTAGCGCACCCAACGGGCGTCGCCGACCGAGACCGCATAGCGGGCGTCCAGACCGGCCAACCGATCGTCGATGCGCGGGAATTCCACCGCGCGGTCGTCGATCTGGCGCTCGGTCACGGTGCCGCGGTCGAGATTGATGGTCCAGTTCCACAGCGAACCGCTGTCGCCGAAACCGCCATCGTTGCGCCACAGTTCCGGGTAGCGAACCACTTGCAGTTCAAGGCAATTGCCGTTTGCGGTCATGCCCTCGTAGGCGTTGGAGACATGGAACACGTAGCAGGGGTCGACATCGAACCAGCGCACCTCGCCGAACGGGTCGTCGCGGCGCAGCACTCCGAGCCGCGCGCCGTACTCGTCGTCCCAGCGATAGGGCATGTCGCCGCGGCCGTTGATAGCGATGTCGAGGTTGAACACGATCGGCAGGTCCATGAAGATGATGTGTCCGGAGGTCATCGCGAAGTCGTGCATCATCGTCATCGCCTTGACTTCCAGGCCCCGGTTGACCGTGAGTTGGCCGTCGGCGTCGACCCGGTGGTAGCTGACGTGCGGGTCGAACAGATTGCCGTAGCCGAAGAAGTGCAACTCCCCGGTGGTCGGGCAGATCTTGGGGTGCGCGGTCATGGCGTCGTTGAGCTTGCCGTCGAAGTCGTAGCACCCGACGGTCTCAAGATCCTTGGTGACCTCGTAGGGCAGCGAGGACTCGACCAGCGCGAGGGTCTTGCCGGCATGGTTGACGATGTGGGTGTTGGACACCGCCGAGCGCAGGTTCCGGGTGCCATCGGCGTTGTACATCGGGATCGGGCTCTCGAAGCTGTCGGTGCGCACCCACCGGTTGCGGTACCACTTGGCGGCACCGTCTTCGATGCGCACCCCGTGCAGCATGCCGTCGCCGGTGAACCAGTGGCCGTTGGGTGTTCGCGGGTTAGGACCGTTTCGCAGATACCAGCCGTCCAGTTCCGCCGGGATCACACCCTCGACTGGGAGGTTGTACTCGGTCAGCTCATCGGCCACCGGGGCGTAGTTGCCGCGCAGGAAGAACGGGCCGGTGCCGGGCAGGTTGGCCGACTCGGCGGCGGTTTCGGTCATGGGACCCACTGTTGCATCAGACGTCGACCCAGTCCAGCGTGCGCTCCACCGCCTTGCGCCAGCCCGCGTACCCGGCGGCGCGCTGCTCGTCGGTCCAGGACGGTGACCACCGCCGATCTTCCTGCCAGTTGGCCCGCAGATCCTCGGGATCCGACCAGTAGCCGACCGCCAGGCCGGCGCCGTAGGCCGCGCCCAGTGCGGTGGTCTCGGGCACCTTCGGTCGCACGACGTCCACTCCGAGCACATCTGCCTGGATCTGCATACACAGTTCGTTGAGCGTGACCCCGCCGTCGACCTTGAGCACCTCCAGGGGCACTCCCGAGTCGGCGGCCATGGCGTCGACGACGTCGCGGCTCTGGTAGCAGATGGCCTCCAGCGTCGCCCGAGCGATGTGGGCGTTGGAATTAAATCTCGACAGGCCGACGATGGCCCCGCGCGCGTCCGAGCGCCAGTACGGTGCGAACAGTCCGGAAAAGGCCGGGACGAAGTAGACGCCGCCGTTGTCCTCGACCTGGCGGGCCAGGGTCTCGCTGTCCGAGGCACCGCTGATGATGCCGAGCTGATCGCGCAGCCACTGCACCGCCGATCCGGTCACTGCGATCGAACCTTCAAGGGCGTAAACAGGTTTCGCGTCTCCGAACTGGTAGCACACCGTGGTCAACAGGCCGTTCTTGCTTCGGACGATCTTCTCGCCGGTGTTGAGCAGCAGGAAGTTACCGGTGCCGTAGGTGTTCTTGGCCTCACCGGGGGCAAGACACACCTGGCCGACCATGGCGGCCTGCTGGTCGCCCAGAATGGCGGTCACCGGCACCTCCCCGCCCATCGGGCCGTCCGCCCTGGTCGTCCCGTACGGCTGCGGCGACGACGACGGCCGGATCTCCGGCAGCATTTGCCGCGGAATATCGAAGAACGACAACAATTCGTCGTCCCAGTCCAGGGTCTCCAGATCCATCAGCATGGTGCGGCTGGCATTGGTCGGGTCGGTCACGTGGACGCCGCCGGCCGGACCGCCGGTGAGGTTCCACAGCACCCACACGTCGGGGGTGCCGAACAGTGCATCGCCGCGTTCGGCCGCGGCGCGGACGCCGTCAACGTTCTCCAGGATCCACTGCAGCTTTCCGCCGGAGAAGTAGGTCGCCGGCGGCAGTCCGGCCTTGCGCCGGATCACCTCGCCGCGGCTGTCGCGGTCCAGTGCGGCGGCGATCTGATCGGTGCGGGTGTCCTGCCAGACGATCGCGTTGTAGTAGGGCTGTCCGGTCTTGCGGTTCCACACCATCGTGGTCTCGCGCTGATTGGTGATGCCCAGCGCGGCGATGTCGGTGGCCTTGAGGTTGGTGTTGTTCAGTGCCGAGGTCACCACGGTCTGGGTCCGGCCCCAGATCTCGGTCGGGTTGTGCTCCACCCAGCCGGCCCGCGGCAGGATCTGCTGGTGCTCCAGCTGATGCCGGCCGATCTCCAGACCGTTGTGGTCGAAGATCATGCAACGGGTGCTGGTGGTTCCCTGGTCGATGGCTGCGACGAAATCGGGCATCGGTGCTCCTCGGGTGCGCCTGGATGAACTGTGCTGGGAGTCTGCCACCGGCACTGGCGGCGCAGGGCGAAAACGGCGGTGGGCGTTGGGCGGCAAACCCCGGTCCTGGCTTCCGGTCCCTGTCCTGACCCCTCGGAGCCTCTCGGATCGGCGGTTTGCTGAGGCTGTTGTCGGATGAATCGACAGAACTGCGACGCACTCCTACTGTGACGTGATCCGCGGCTGAGGAACGCGGTTCGACGAGAGGGTCTGACGATGGTCTTGAATGTCAACGCAGCAACGGTCAGTGCTTCGGGGTCAACCGAGGCGGGAATCAGTGCCGGGATGGCGGCCACCACTGCAGCGGCTGCTGAAGCACTGACCGGGGCGGTGCCGATGGGCGCGGATCTGGACTCCGTGGCGTTCGCCGCGGCGCTCAACGCGGCAGGTGCGGTCTACCTGGGAACCGCAAGCGAGCACCTGGCCGAACGGGGTGAGTTCGCGGCCGCGCAAGAGGTGGCCGCCGCGACGTACACCGTGACGGACGCCATCAACAACACCACCCTCGCGCTGTAGCACCGCCACGATGCCGGATCCAGCGTGGCCGTGCTCCCCGCCGGAGGCCAACTACCTGAGGCTGGCCGGTCCGGGTGCGGCCGGAACGGCGACGACGATCGCCAGTGCCGCGGTGTGGCAGGCGTTGATGGCACTCCACGAAGTGACCTTCTCGCTGTCGACCCTCAATGCGGGGGTGACGGCACTGGGCTTCGAGGGCGTTGGCGGGCTGAGTTCGGCCACTGCGGTCACCGGCCTCAATACCCAGTTGCAACTCTTGGCCGGGTGGGTTCAACAGAAGCCGCCGATCGCTTTCAGCGGAGTCGCCGCCTATCAGGCGGCGTTGGCGGCAATGATTCCGGCCGAGGTGTCGCTGGCCAATCGGGCTGAGCAGGCTGCGGATGTGGCGATGAATCCGATGGTTCTGGGAGCGTTGACGCCCGCTATCGTCGCCCTGGACCTTATCTACTTCGGGGAGCACTGGCCGCAAAACGCAAGCGCCGGAACGGCTTACGGTGCCGCGCTTGCCGCTCTGGTGCCAGCTCTCGCTGTTCCGCCCCCGCTGTCCGCCGCGCCGCCCGCCGCGCCCGCGGCCGCCCTGGCCGCAGCGGCCCAGACCGCCGCGGAGGCCACCGCTGGAATGGCCGTGCAGGAGTCCGGCCGGGCCGCTGCCGTGACCGCTGACGCGGCCACGGCGCCCACCGCGGCGGCCGGGCAGGCGATGCAGATCGCATCGACGATGGCCCAGCCGATGCAGTCAGTCATGGGTTCGCTGCAGCCGACGCTGGGCATGTTCCAGGCGCCGCTGCAGGCCCTTCAGGGGTTGGCGAGCATGCCCCGGTCTGCCGGTCGAGTTGCCGACGAGGACCTGCTTCCAGCAGACGGGATCGGGCCGGCTGTCCCGGCTGACGGGATCGGGCCGGCTGTCCCAGGCGGGGGGATCGGCCTGGGTGTCCCAGGCGTCGGCGCCGCGGGACTCGGTTCAGCGGCCGCCGGTTCCGCTTCGGCCGCTGTGATCGGCGGCGGTGCACCCTCCGGGTTCGGGGCTGCCGGCGCCGGCCTCACCAGCTACACCCGTCCGACCAACAGTTTCGCGCCCGAGAACTCAGCCCGGTCCGCAAGCTCCAAGCCAGGCCTGCCCGGTGGTCTCGGGGTGTCTCCCGCCGGTTTGGGTGGCGTGCCCATGCCGGTTTCCCCGACCCACGGGGGCGTGGCAGGCCTCAGCAAACCAGGGGACGACAGGGACGTGGTGGTTCGGGCCCGGCTTATGCTCCCCGGCGACAGGCGGTCCGAGGAGCGGGACCGTTAGGTCCTCCTGCCTCGCAACGTCATTGAAATGGGTTTGCTCCAGGGTGAAGTGACAGCACCTCTCACCGGTTCAATACTCCTACCCACACCCCTATCCGAGGGGGACTGGCAAAAGGAGATCCGATGACCCTGATCGTCACACCCGAGGTGTTGCGAAGCACCCGTCAAGCAATCGAATCCGCGTTGGAACACGCCACAGCTATCGCCAACGGATACCTGAGCACCCACGAGGGGCTCGGCTCGGCGGTATGGGGTGGTCAAGCCCAGCTGGCTTCGGTCAGCACCGCGGTGCAGATCAACCAGGACCTGCAACAGGTCATCACCGGCGGCACGCGGCTGGCCCAGGGGCTCGGCCAGGCGGCTTCGATGATGGAGAGCCACGAAGCCGATGCCGCGAACAGTCTGAGCGGCTTCGCCACCGCCTGATCGAAACCCAAACCAAGAAAGGAACTTCGAATGAGCGGCAATATCACGTACAACCACGGCGGAGTGGCGGACTTCGCCTCCGATGTCGGGGCCCGCAGCGCCCAACTGATGGGCCTTCACGACGACATCCTGGGGCGCACCAATGCGGTCGCCGACTTCTTCCAGGGCTCGGCGGCGGCCTCCTTTCATTCCGCGCAGATCCAGATGTTGCAGGGCCTGCGAGGTCTGATCGACACGATGAACCGTCATGGCCAGACGATCAGCAACGTCAACGACAGCGCTCATCAGACCGACGTCATGATGGGCAACCTTTTCTAGCAACTCGCTTTTCGAGCAACGCGGTCAGCTGCGGGGCACTTCTCACGTGCCCCGCGGCTGACAGCGAGGAGACGCCGTGTTGACAACGACTCTTGACGGCCTGTGGGTGCTACAGGTGCTGGCCGGCATCGAGGTGCTCTCGCCCGAAATCGGCCTGCGTCCGCATCTGCCCAGCTGCGAGACCAGATCGATGGCCCTGGATCATCCCGTCGCCGCCGACCTGCGAGCCGTGGGCGCGATCACCGACGAGGCCGCTGTGGACCCCGCGGTGCTGGACTGGCTGACGGTGCTGTCACGCCGCGAGGTCGCGCTGATGTTGCTGTTCGGAACACCCGGCGCGCAGGTCGGCCCGCGAGTCCTGTTGGCCCGCTTCGCTCAGTGGTGGGTGGTCCTGGAACGCAGCGGATCCGTCGTCAGCCTGACCGGAGTCGGGACCGCAACCACCGAGCACGGCGCGGCGGAGTTGATCAACACACAGATCGACCGTCTCTGCGGCGATGTGGCTCCGGCCCGGTTGCAGCCGGTCACCCTCGATGCCGCTGAGTTGGTAGCCGGTATTCGCGGCAGCCGCGGTCTGCGCACCCTCCTCGCGGACCGCGGGCTGGACCGTGGCCAGATCAACACACTGATGTCGGCCGCAGACACCGAGTGCTCGGCGCGGATCTCAATCGTGGCAATTCAATCCGGCGTAGCCGGGGCACCGGCCCGCACTTTCGTCGATTCCGGTGCGGTGACGATCATCGACACCCCGCAGGGAAGGTTGCTCGGCGAACACATCGTCCGGGAGGGCAGGTCCTGGATGATCGTCGCGCCCGGAACGGCCGGAGGTATCGCCGCGGCTGTCGCGCAACTGGTCCGCCGCCTCCCGGCGGACAACGACTGGTACTCACAGAGAAGGGCTGTCTAGATGACCACTACATGGAACGAACGCCCCGCCGACTCGATGTCCGGCACGCTGCGAATCTCGGACATGGTTGCGCCACGGAAGATTCCACCGGGATCGGGATGGCGCAAGTGTGTCTACACCGCTTCGTTGCGGTCCGTGAACCCCGGAGAGTCGCCGGCCGAGCGACACTATCGCGAACTCAGGGAGAGAATCCGGCGTCACATCCGCAAGCAGTACGTGATCGCCTTCGTCTCGGGCAAGGGCGGAGTGGGTAAGACCACCTTGGCGACCTCGATCGGCAGCGTGTTTCGCGAGTGCCGTCCGGACAACGTGGTCGCCATCGATGCCACGCCGGGCTTCGGAACCCTCTCCGGTCGGATCGACGAGGCACCGCCCGGGGACTACGCGGGGGTGCTGAACGACACCGACGTGTACGGGTATGCCGATATCCGGGAACATCTGGGACAGAACACCATCGGATTGGACGTACTGGCCGGAAACCGAGCTTCGGACCAACCCCGTCCATTGGCTCCAATGATGTTCAACGGTGTCCTGGCGCGACTGAGGCGCACCCACAGCATGATCATCGCCGACTGCTCCGACGATCTTGAGCATCCGGTGATGAAAGCCGTTCTGGATTCCTGCGACACCCTGGTGTTCGTTTCGGGCCTGACCCCTGACACGTCACTACCGGTCACCCGTTCCATTGACCTACTCCGATCCATGGGCCACCACGAACTCGTGGCGCGCAGTGTGGTGATCCTCAACGACAGCCGGCACGACGCCGACAAAGACACAACCGCATATCTCACCGAACGGTTCGGTCAGTGTGGCGCGGCGGTGGAGTTCATGCCCCACGATCCACACCTTGCCAAGGGCGGAATCATCGACACTGAGAACGAGTTGCACCGGAGAACTCGGCTGCGGCTGTTCGAGATCGCCGCTGTCATCGCGGACAAGTATGCGCCCGATGCCGATCGGCCCCACTGATGGCGACCATCGCATTTCCGTCCCGGTGCTCCGTCGCGGTCGTCAGTGGCGAACACCTGGTCTCGCAGGTCTATCCGGCCTCGGTTCCCGTCGAGGTATTCATAGACAACGTTGTCGATCTGATTGACGAGGATCTGAGGCGGCGGGGCGCGAGTGGCCTCGACGGCGCCGCGACCTACGAATTGCAGCGCGCTAACGGTTCCCGGCTGGACGTCACCAAGTCGCTCGATGAACTCGGCGTCGAGGACGGCACCACGCTGGTGCTGGCGCAGGCGTTCGACGATGATCCCTTCGAGCCGCAATACGAGTCGCTGTCAACGGGATTGGCCCGTATCGGCAGGACACTATTCGCTCCGGTGACCGAAGAGACGGCCGTGCGGACCGCGATCGCCCTGCTGTCGATGGCAACGCTGGTGATCCTCGGGCTCTCGATCTACACCCGTGCCCGTACGCCGTCGTGGGCTCCGGCCCTGCTCTGTTGCACGATCGGTGCGTTGTTCGCGGCCGGCGCGTGGTCGGTATCGAGGTGGTTTCCCGGTCATCGGGATCTGTTGGACGGATTGGGATGGCTCGCGATCCCGGCACTCGCGGTGGGCAGCGGGGTTGCGGCACCCGGCGGACTCGGCGCCGCGCAGCTGTTCATCGCAGCCCTCGCCGCAGCGGTGTTCAGCGGCGCGATGGCCGCAATGACCAAGCGGCACATCGCCGCCGCGGCACTTCTCGTGACACTGGGGGCTGTCGGCGCGGCGGTGGCGGCCGTGCGGATCTGGCGTCCGCTGCCCGCACAGTGGCTGGGCATGTGCACCCTGATCGGACTGCTCGTATTGCTCACGCTGGCGCCGACACTGGCGCTCGCGGCCGCCCGGATCAGGCCACCGCACTTCGGCTCGATCACCGGCAACGACCTGTTCCGCCGCAACGACGGCATGCCGGTCGACGCGGTGGCGCCGGTCGACGAGGGCGATGAGCCCGGCCGGGAGACGACGCCGGGCGGTACGGCGATCTTCACGGCCGCCAAACGCGCGAATGACGTCCTTACCGGCATTTGCGCGGCCGCGGCCGTTGCTCTTCCGGCGGCGGTCTGGGCGACGCTGCAGCCGGGGATGCGTGGCGCCGTAGGCGCCCTGGTGCTGGCCATCTTGTTCGTGATTATCGTCATCAGCCGCGCCAGGGCATTCACCGATCGGCGCCAGGCCGTCGCCCTGGTGTGCGGTGCCGCGGCGGCGGTGTGCGCAGCAGTGGTTCGCTATGCGGTGCACGCGCACGGCCAGTCCGCAGCGGTGCTGCTGTGGGGCGCCGTCGTGTTGCTCGGCTTTGCCTCGGCCGGATTGGCAGCAGCGCTGCTGGTACCGGTTACCCGGTTCACTCCGCTGGTCCGGATGGCCGCCGAGTGGTTGGAGTTGGTGGCGATCGTGGTTGCCCTGCCACTGGCGGCGTGGATCGGCGGCCTCTTCACCTGGGTGCGCATGCGATGACCGGTACGCGACAAACGGCCGACGCCACCAGGGCCTTGCAAAGAGTGGCCGCCTGCGCGGTGGCAGTGGTACTCGGCTTCTCCACGGAAGTGCCACTGGCGCTGGCGATCACCCCGCCGCCGATCGAGCCGGCACTGGTACCCGCCGATGGCAGACCGGGTCCCGAACAGGCGATGCGGCAGAGCAATCTTTGCGCCGACCCCATTGCGCTCCCGGACCCTGCCATCGGCCTACCCACTCCGGGCTTCGCGATGCTCAACATCCGGCAGGCATGGCGGTACTCGACCGGCAACGGTGTGCCGGTCGCGGTGATCGACACCGGAGTCCACCCCCATCCGCGACTGCCGGTCGTCGCCGGCGGCGACTACATC
The DNA here is from genome assembly GCA_945882475.1 of Bifidobacterium breve. Taxonomy (GTDB): domain Bacteria; phylum Actinomycetota; class Actinomycetes; order Mycobacteriales; family Mycobacteriaceae; genus Mycobacterium. The sequence continues at coordinate 16,562 of CAMCWJ010000002.1, read as the reverse complement.
GTCGGCGGCGACGGTCTCACGGATTGTGACGCCCACGGCACCGTCATTGCCTCCCTGATCGCGGCCGCACCGCAGGGCAGCCCAATGCCGCCGCCGATGCCGCCCACGTCGACTGAATCCGGCCCCGGCGCAGTCGCGCCATCACCGCCGCAATCATCACCGTCGACACCCGCTGCCGCGGATGGTGTCGTCGGGGTGGCTCCGCACGCGACACTGATTTCGATCCGCCAGTCCTCGCGTGCCTACTCCGCGGTGAACCCGGGGCCGCGAGGCAGCGAAGCCCGCGCTGCGATGGCGACGCTGGCAAGGGCGATAGTGCACGCCGCGAACCTGGGTGCGCGGGTTATCAATGTCAGTGTCGCCGCGTGCGTTCCGGCGGCCGAACCGCTCGATCAGCGCGCTCTCGGAGCGGCCGTCTGGTACGCCGCGATGGAGAAGGACGCGGTGATTGTGGCGGCCGCCGGCAACGAAGGGGAGAACGGTTGCGTCCAAAATCCGCTGTCGGGAAATCCAGCCGGTGATTCCCGGGACTGGCAACGGGTCAGGACAGTCTCCTCGCCGTCGTGGTACTCCGATTACGTGTTGTCGGTGGGAGCGGTCGACACCGGCGGTGCACCGATCAGCAAGAGCCTGGCCGGGCCGTGGGTCGGTGTGGCTGCCCCCGGGGTGGGCATCGTGGGACTCTCTCCGCGAACCGGCAGCCCGGTCAACGCCTACCCGCCTCCGCGACCGGGTGAGGCCGGTCTGCCGTTCTGGGGAACCAGTTATTCGGCCGCCTACGTCAGTGGGGTGGCCGCACTGGTTCGGGCCAAGTACCCCGAACTTTCCGCGCGTGACGTTATTGCGCGCATTGTGCGGACTGCACACAATCCAGCCCGCGGCGCTGACAGCTGGGTTGGATACGGCATGGTGGATCCGGTTGCGGCACTTACTTTTAACGTCCAGCCCGGTGGGTTGACCGCGGCCGGTGCGAGGGTTCGGGTGCTCAATCCTCCACCCGCGCCCCCGTCGCCCGATCACCGGGCCCGCCACGTCGCACTGGGCTTCGCCGCAGCGATCGTCGCAGCACTGCTGCTCGCCCTGGGAATCGTGCGGGCCGGGAGGGCGCGATGACGGCCGCCATTCGACTTGCCGTCGTGTCGGCTGTCCTGATCTGTGCGCTGACCGGATGGGGCACAGCTGGATCCGGTGGCCTCGCAGCGGGATTGGCACTGGGACTTGTGTTGTTCGTCCTACCGTGGTGGGGCCAACCGCTGTGGGTCTGGTCGGCCCTGAAGATCCGGCGCAACCGCGCACTGCGCCACAGCGATCCGGTAACCGTGGCCAACGACAGATCCAGCGGCGGGGTGCGATACCAGGACGACGTCGTCGTCACCGCTGTCGCGATCCTCGGAAAAGCACACCGACCGACCTTCCTCGGCCCGGCGGGTGCCGACACCGCCAACTCTCTAGACATCGGCGCGCTCCTACCCCTGATGCGACAGAGCCTCGGGCTGAACATCGAATCACTCAGTGTCGTCACCGTCGGTGCACGATGCGGTACTGCGGGCGACTATCCGCGAATACACGACTCGCTTATCGGGGCCCAGTCGTACGCCGGACAGCGGGAAACCTGGCTGGTGATCCGGATCCGAGTCCTGGTAAACGCCGATGCGCTCCGATGGCGTGTCACGGTGGGCACCGCGGCAGTTGCGGCTTCCCAGCGTATCGCTGCTACATTGCGCCGCAATGGTATTCGATCTCGAGTCGCATCTGCGACCGACATCGTCGAACTGGAAAGAAAGTTGGGGCGCTCCGCGGTGGAACCCCACAACCGTCGTTGGCACACCCTGCGCGGCGAGACCGGCTGGTTAACCACCTACGCCTACCGGCCGGCCGACATCAGTGCCGACACCCTCGCCCAGGCATGGTCCTTGCGGACTGACGGCGTCATCCAGAACGTCACGCTCTTCCCGGACGGTCGCATCTGCGCCACCGTGACGGTTCGCAGTGCGCAACCGCCGACCGCCCCGCCCAGCGTTGCGTTTCGGACCCTTCCCGGAAGACAAGCACAGGCCTTCGCAGCCACTCTGTGCGGTCCACGTCCCCACCTGCGCGGAGTCTCCCGCGGCCCACTGTGTTCACCACTGCGCATCCCGTTGGGTCCATCTGGTGTGCTGATCGGCCGATTGGCCAACGGAGATCGGCTGCTGTTGCCCCTCGCGGGCGAGAACAGCCGCATCCACATCACGGCGGAGGATGCGATCGCGAAGCGGCTGATCATCCGGGCGGCCGGTGCAGGGGAACGGATCAGTCTGCACACCAGCGACCTCGATCGCTGGTGCAGTGTGCGCATGCCGAACATCGCAGTGATCGAGCACTCGCGGCCCACCCCCGGTACCACGGTCAGCGTGGTGGACGGCACCATCGCGACCGCTGTGCGCCCCGGCGTCGTGATCTCGGTGTCCCCGGCCGGGACGGCGAGTGCCGGGGCTGACGTGGTGGTGGCGCAGACCGGCCCGACGACGGTCCAGGTGCACGCGGCCGGCGTGGTCTATGACGTTGAGGTCGACTTGTTCCGGGCCGAGAATCGCTATGTCGCAACTAATCCAGTTCTGACGATGGCGGGTGTGTGATGAGCGGCGGGAACGCCGCACCGGCAGCCCGACGCCGGTTCGACCAGGCGATGACGGCGTTCGCCACCGATTCAGCGTTGGCGCTCAGGCTCTTTCGGGAAGCCACCGAGGCCGATCCCAGGATGGCCGACGCCTGGCTCGGTCGCGCCGCGGCGGGTGACGATGACCTAAGCGTCCTGCAACAGTTGTATGCCTGCGGCGCGCGCCTGCGTCGGGAGTCCAATCGGCTCGGGGTGTCGCTGTCCGCGCCGATCAAGGCCGGCCCCTACCTGTCGATCACGGTCAGCGAGGCGTCGCACGCGGGAATCGCTTTGGCCGGAGCGCTCATCGATGACAAGCAGTTCGGCGCAGCCGCGACCCTTCTCGACGATCCGGCGCTGCTGGATAGCTGGGAAAACCATCAGTGGCGCCAATACATCCGCGTCTATCTGATGTGTGCGACGCAGCGGTGGCCCGACGCGATCGCCGAGGCCGCCCGGGTGTTGCCACCCCAGGCAATCGTCATGGCGGCGGTGAGTGCGGGCATCAGCGTGCTGGCGGCTCATGCCGCGGCGCACCTGGGTCAGGGCCGTGTCGCCCTCGACTGGGCCGGTCGCGTCGAATGCCGCGCCGACAGTTCGGGCGGTGCCCTCGACGCTGCCGAATTCCCCCTCATCGCAGCCGATCTCGCCTACATCCGCGGAATGGCCCACCGGCAACTCGGGGAGGAGGACAAGGCACAGATCTGGCTGTCGAAAGCCACCGTCAACGGAATCCTGATCGAACAGGCCCGCCAGGCGCTCGCCGATCCACGCATGCACCTGGTCGTCACCGACGAGGAGAGCATCACGAGTCGATCGGACAAGTGGGACGTGCGCACCGAACAGTCTCCCGACGCCCGGGCGGAGGGTGAGAACCGGCAGCGGCGAGCCGAACTGCTCGCGCAAGGGCGTGCATTGCTGGACAACCAGGTCGGCCTGGCCGAGGTGAAGCGTGCTGTGGCCGAACTCGAGGACCAGATCGAGGTCCGCGCGCTGCGGCTGGCGCACGGCCTGCCGGTCGCCAACCAGACCAACCACATGCTGTTGGTCGGGCCGCCCGGGACGGGCAAGACCACCACGGCGGCGGCCCTGGGCATGATTTATGCGGGCCTCGGCATCGTCCGGCACCCGGAGGTCATCGAGGTCAAGCGCGCCGATTTCTGCGGCGAACACATCGGGTCCTCGGCGCCCAAGACCAACGAGCTGATCGACCGCTCGCTGGGGCGGATCCTCTTCATGGATGAGTTTTACAGTCTCGTCGAACGGCACTACGACGGCCGGCCGGACATGATCGGCATGGAAGCGGTCAACCAGCTGCTGGTTGCCCTGGAGACCCACCGCTTCGACTTCTGTTTCATCGGTGCGGGATACGAGAAGGAAGTCGACGAGTTTCTCGGCGTCAACCCCGGCCTGGCGGGCCGGTTCAACCGCAAGCTGCGCTTCGAGTCCTACAGTCCTGACGATCTGGTCGAGATCGCCCTGCGGTACGGCCGGCCGCGTGCCACCGCCATCGCCGCGGACGCACGCGACGCGCTCGGCGCTGCATGTCATGCGGTGCGGGCCTATCGGACGCCGGATGGCACGCACGGCATCGATCTCCTGCAGAACGGACGGTTCGCGCGCAATGTCGTCGAACGCGCCGAGCGGTTGCGGGACTCCCGGGTGGCCGCCCAGCACCGGACCGAACGGGGATCGGTCACAGTGGCCGATCTCGAGACACTGCGCGCCCCCGACATCGTCGCGGCCGTCGCCGAGACCTGCGCGGAGAAGCACGTCCCGCTGGTGCTGTGACCGGCAACGGCCGATGAGCAGCGCCTGAACGGCTGCCAGCACCCCCGGCCACATGGTTAGGTTGTCCTAAGTTGGTAAGTCAGGCACTGCTTGCATATCGTTTCGTTAACTATTTGAACCATAGAAGGGCCACCGTTCACCGACGCACGGAGGAACCCCGAACGGCCGCGGTGCCGTCGCTGAACCGCTGCGTGACATTTGTGAAGGGTCAGGTGCCACATGCCCAGCACTGTCGGGCTTTATAACCCCGCTTACGAGCACGACGCGTGCGGGGTCGCCATGGTGGTCGACATGCACGGGCGGCGCAGCCGCGACATCGTCGACAAGGCGATCACCGCGCTGGTGAACCTCGAGCACCGCGGCGCGGCCGGCGCTGAGCAGAACAGCGGCGACGGCGCCGGGATCATGATTCAGGTTCCGGACGCGTTCCTGCGCGCGGTGGTCGACTTCGAGCTGCCGCCGGAGGGGTCCTACGCCACCGGCATCGCCTTCCTGCCACAGTCGGCCCGCGACTCCGCTCTGGCCTGTGAGGCGCTGGAGAAGATCGTCGAATCCGAGGGACTGACCGTGCTGGGCTGGCGGGACGTACCGACCGACGACTCCTCGCTCGGCGCGCTCGCCCGCGATGCCATGCCGACCTTCCGACAGCCGTTCATCGGTGGCGCCACCGGGCTCGAATTGGAGCGCCGGGCCTACGTGATCCGCAAGCGTGCCGAGCACGAGTTGGGCACCAAGGGCCCCGGCCAGGACGGTCCGGGCCGCGAAACCGTTTACTTCCCAAGCCTTTCGGGGAAGACCTTCATCTACAAGGGAATGCTCACCACGCCTCAGCTCAAGGCGTTCTACCTTGACCTGCAGGACCAGCGGGTACACAGCGCGCTGGGAATCGTGCACTCCCGCTTCTCCACCAACACCTTCCCGTCGTGGCCGTTGGCGCATCCGTTCCGCCGCATCGCCCACAACGGTGAGATCAACACCGTCACCGGTAACGAGAACTGGATGCGGGCCCGCGAGGCGCTGATCGACACCGACATCTTCGGCGCGGATTTGGACAAGATCTTCCCGGTGTGCACCCCCGGTGCGTCCGACAGTGCCCGCTTCGACGAGGTGCTCGAACTGCTGCACCTCGGCGGCCGAAGCCTGCCGCACGCCGTGCTGATGATGATCCCGGAGGCATGGGAGCGCAACGAGTCCATGGACCCGGCCCGGCGTGCCTTCTACGCCTACCATTCCGCGCTCATGGAGCCGTGGGACGGCCCGGCATCGGTGTGCTTCTCCGACGGCACCGTCGTCGGCGCGGTTCTCGACCGCAACGGCCTTCGCCCGTCCCGCATTTGGGTCACCGACGACGGTCTGGTGGTGATGGCCTCCGAGGTCGGCGTGCTCGACCTGGATCCCGCCACGGTGGTGCAACGGCTGCGACTTCAGCCGGGCCGGATGTTCCTGGTGGACACCGCCCAGGGCCGCATCATCTCCGACGAGGAGATCAAGTCCGACCTGGCCGCCGAGCATCCGTACCAGCAGTGGCTCGACTCCGAGCAGTTCCACCTCGACGATCTGCCGCAGGGCCCCTATATCCGGATGCCACACCACCGGGTCGTGTTGCGCCAGCAGGCTTTCGGCTACACCAGCGAGGAACTGTCCATGCTCGTCGCGCCGATGGCGCGCACCGGCGCCGAGTCGATCGGCTCGATGGGAACCGACACCCCGATCGCGGTGCTCTCGACGCGGCCGCGGATGTTGTTCGACTACTTCCAGCAGCTTTTCGCCCAGGTGACCAACCCGCCGTTGGACGCCATCCGCGAAGAGGTCGTCACGAGCCTGAAGGCCACCGTCGGCCCGGAGAGCGACCTGCTGAACCCCACTGCGGCGTCCTGTCACCAGATCGTGCTGCCGCAACCTATTCTGCGGAACCACGAACTGGCCAAACTGGTCAACCTCGATCCCGACGACGAGGTCAACGGTCACAAGCACGGAATGCGCTCAGCGATCATCCGCTGCCTGTACCCGGTGGCCGAGGGCGGCGCCGGTCTGCGCGACGCGCTCGCAGAGATTCGCCGGGCGGCCTCCGAGGCCATCGCCGGCGGCGCGCGGATCCTGATCCTCTCCGACCGTGAGTCCAACGAGACCCAGGCGCCGATCCCGTCGCTGCTGTCCGTCGCGGCCGTGCATCACCACCTGGTTCGGGAGCGCACCCGCACCCAGGTCGGGCTGATCGTGGAGGCCGGCGATGCCCGCGAGGTGCACCACATGGCGACGCTGATCGGGTTCGGTGCCGCCGCGATCAACCCCTACATGGCGTTCGAGTCGATCAGCGACATGATCGAACGCGGCGTGCTTTCGGCCTCCGCCAATGGTGGTGCCGCCGCGCCACTGGACCGTGAGAAGGCCCTGCAGAACTACATCAAGGCCGCCGGCAAGGGCGTGCTGAAGGTGATGTCGAAGATGGGCATCTCCACTGTGGCGTCCTACACCGGCGCGCAGTTGTTCCAGGCCATCGGCATCTCGCAGTCGATTCTCGACGAGTACTTCCGGGGCCTGTACTGCCCGGTCGGCGGGATCGACCTCGACGACATCGCCGCCGACGTCAGTGCCCGTCATCGGTTGGCCTACCTCGACCGGCCGGATGAGCGCGCGCACCGCGAACTCGAGGTGGGTGGGGAGTATCAGTGGCGTCGCGAGGGTGAGCACCATCTGTTCAACCCCGACACCGTGTTCAAGCTTCAGCACTCCACTCGCACCGGCCAGTACGCGGTCTTCAAGGAGTACACCAGGCTGATCGACGATCAGAGCGAGCAGATGGCATCCCTGCGCGGTCTGCTGAAGTTCAAAGAGGGCGCCCGCCCGCCGGTGCCGATCGAGGAGGTCGAACCGGCTGCCGAGATCGTCAAGCGGTTCTCCACCGGCGCGATGAGCTACGGCTCGATCTCGGCCGAGGCGCACGAAACACTGGCGATCGCGATGAATCGCCTTGGTGCACGGTCGAACTCGGGAGAGGGCGGCGAAGCCGTCAGCCGCTTTACGCCCGACCCGAACGGCGACTGGCGCCGCAGTGCGATCAAACAGGTCGCCTCCGGCCGATTCGGCGTCACCAGCAACTACCTGTCCAACTGCACCGACATCCAAATCAAGATGGCCCAGGGCGCCAAACCCGGTGAGGGGGGCCAGCTTCCGGGTAACAAGGTGTACCCGTGGGTGGCCGAGGTGCGGCACTCCACACCCGGGGTGGGACTGATCTCACCGCCGCCGCACCACGACATCTATTCCATCGAGGATCTCGCCCAGCTGATCTACGACCTCAAGAACGCCAACCCGGCGGCCCGCATTCACGTGAAGCTGGTCAGCGAGAACGGGGTCGGGACGGTCGCCGCCGGTGTTTCCAAAGCGCACGCCGACGTGGTGCTGATCTCCGGCCACGACGGCGGCACCGGTGCCACCCCGCTGACGTCGATGAAGCACGCCGGGGCTCCCTGGGAACTCGGTCTGGCCGAGACTCAGCAGACGCTGCTGCTCAACGGATTGCGCGACCGCATCGTGGTTCAGGTCGACGGTCAACTCAAGACGGGCCGCGATGTGGTGGTGGCCGCATTGCTCGGCGCCGAGGAGTTCGGCTTCGCCACCGCGCCACTGGTGGTGTCCGGGTGCGTGATGATGCGGGTGTGCCACCTCGATACCTGTCCGGTGGGAGTGGCCACCCAGAACCCGGTGCTGCGCGCACGGTTCAACGGCAAGCCCGAATTCGTCGAGAACTTCTTCATGTTCATCGCCGAGGAGGTTCGCGAGCTGATGGCGAGCCTGGGTTTCCGAACCGTCAACGAGATGGTCGGCCAGGTGAACTCGCTGGACACCGCCCGGGCCGCCGCGCACTGGAAGGCCCACAAGCTGGACCTCGCGCCGGTATTGCTCGAGCCGGATTCGGCGTTCATGAACCAGGATCTGTACTGCACGTCGCGGCAGGATCACGGCCTGGACAAGGCGCTGGATCAGCAGCTGATCACCCAGTGCCGCGAGGCGCTGGATTCAGGTACCCCGGTGCGGTTCTCGACCCGGATCTCCAACACCAACCGGACCGTGGGCACCATGCTGGGCCACGAAGTGACGAAGGCTTATGGCGGCGAAGGGCTGCCGGACGGCACCATCGACATCACCTTCGACGGCTCGGCCGGAAACAGCTTTGGTGCGTTCGTGCCGAGGGGCATCACGCTGCGGGTGTACGGCGATGCCAACGACTACGTCGGCAAGGGCCTGTCCGGCGGGCGGATCGTGTTGCGGCCGTCGCAGTCGGCCCCGGCAGGCTATGTCGCCGAGGACAACATCATCGGTGGCAACGTGATCCTGTTCGGCGCCACCAGTGGCGAGGCGTTCATCCGCGGGACGGTGGGCGAGCGGTTCGCGGTGCGCAACTCGGGAGTGCACGCCGTGGTGGAGGGTGTGGGCGACCACGGCTGTGAGTACATGACCGGTGGTCGGGTCGTGATCCTCGGGCCGACCGGGCGCAACTTCGCCGCCGGTATGTCCGGCGGGGTGGCTTTCGTCTACGACCCGCAGGGCCGGCTGCCGCAGAACCTCAACACCGAACTGGTGGACATCGAGGAGTTCGACGACGCCGACGCCGAGTGGCTGCACGACATTCTGGTGGCACACCGTGACGCCACCGATTCCGCTGTGGCACAGCGCATCCTGGCCGACTGGCCGCGACAGGCAGGGGATTTCGTGAAGGTCATGCCGCGGGACTACAAGAGCGTGCTGCTGGCGATTGCCGCGGCCGAACGAAGCGGAGCCGACATGGACCAGGCGATTATGGCTGCGGCACATGGCTGATCCGAGCGGCTTCCTCAAGCACACTCACCGCGAGACGCCGGCCCGGCGGCCGGTCCCCCTGCGCCTGAAGGACTGGAAAGAGGTCTACGAGGACTTCGACCACGAGGTTCTGCGTACCCAGGCCTCCCGGTGCATGGATTGTGGAATCCCCTTCTGCCACAACGGCTGTCCGCTGGGAAACCTCATCCCGGAGTGGAACGACCTGGTGTACCGGGATCGCTGGCAGGATGCGATCGAGCGACTGCACGCCACCAACAATTTCCCCGAGTTCACCGGGCGGCTGTGCCCCGCACCCTGCGAAGCGTCCTGCGTGCTGGGAATCAACGCCGATCCGGTGACCATCAAGCAGGTCGAGGTCGAGATCATCGATAAGGCCTTCGAGGAGGGCTGGGTTACCCCGCACCTGCCACTGGTGGTGACCGGCAAGTCGGTGGCCGTCGTCGGGTCGGGTCCGGCCGGTCTGGCCGCCGCCCAGCAGTTGACCCGTGCCGGGCACGACGTCACGGTGTTCGAACGGGCCGACCGCATCGGCGGACTGCTGCGCTACGGCATTCCCGAGTTCAAGATGGAGAAGCGTCACATCGACCGCCGGCTGGACCAGATGAAGGCCGAGGGCACCAAGTTCCGGGCCGGCGTCGACGTCGGCGTCGACATCACCGGTGCGCAACTGCGTGAGGACTTCGACGCGGTGGTGCTGGCCGGCGGTGCCACCGCCTGGCGGGACCTGCCCGTCCCGGGCCGGGAGTTCGCCGGTATCCACCAGGCGATGGAATACCTCCCGTGGGCCAACAAGGCCACCCACGGCGACCAGGTCCTCGACGCCGACGGGCAGCCGCCGATCACCGCGCAGGGCAAACGCGTCGTGATCATCGGCGGTGGCGACACCGGCGCGGACTGTCTGGGCACCGCCCATCGGCAGGGCGCGGCGAGCGTGCACCAGTTCGAGATCATGCCCAGGCCGGGCGCCGACCGCGACCCTGCTACGCCGTGGCCCACCTACCCGTCGATGTTCCGGGTTTCCTCGGCCCACGAGGAGGGTGGCGAGCGGGTTTTCGCGGTCAACACCGAGCGGTTCCTGGGCGCCGACGGCGTCGTCACCGGTCTGCGCGCCCACGAGGTCGTGATGAGCGGTGGCCGGTTCGAGAAGGTCGTGGGCAGCGATTTCGAGCTCGCCGCGGACCTGGTGTTGCTGGCGATGGGCTTCGTCGGACCGGAGCAGGGTGGCCTGCTCGGTGAGTTGGGAGTGGAGTTGACCGACCGCGGCAACGTTGCCCGAGACGCCGACTTCCAGTCCTCGGTACCGGGAGTCTTCGTCGCCGGTGACATAGGCCGCGGGCAGTCCCTCATCGTGTGGGCGATTGCCGAGGGCCGGGCTGCCGCGGCCGGCGCAGACCGCTATCTGATGGGCCACACGGCTTTGCCAGCGCCGATCGCTCCGACGGCCGCACCGCAACGTTAGTCCCATTTGTAACATTAGAAACACTTGACCTGGGTCGGCGCGCCTTCTAGGGTTCCGGCTGTGATCCAGCTCTAATTGCTGGGGTGGGTGTCGCGGATCGGCGGCCCCGGTTGCCGAAGACGTCGACCACAGGAGAGATCCTCGTGTTTCAGATCCCGATAAAGCGTCCACTGGTGGGCCGCATCGCCTGGACGCTGCTGCGCCAGCCGGTCAAGAACAAGGAGTTCCCGGCCGAACTCGAGCGGTTGGTCACCCCCGACGAATTGATGCGGTACGGCTTCTAGCCACGCCACAGACCCGAGTCGCGGATGGTCTCGGCCAGCGCCTCGACGACCGCCGGGTCATAGGGCGCCGGCAGGTAGATGATCGCCAGGTCCATTCCCTCGGCCCCGTAGGCGATCGCGTCGGCGACGACGCCCTTGTAGTTGAGATCCGGGGTAAGTCGGATCTGCGCGGACATCTCGATATGCTTCGGGTCGCGTCCGATGTCGGCGCAGTGCGCAGCGAGCACATCGCGCTTGCGGGCGAAGTCCTTTGGTGTGCCTCCCGGAAAATTCCAGTGCTGGGCGTATTTGGCGGTGATCCGCAGCGTTCGCTTCTCGCCGCCCCCGCCGATGCAGATCGGCGGATGTGGACGTTGCGGCCCCTTCGGCTCGTTGCGGGCCGCCGTGAGTTGGTAGAACCGACCGTCGAAGTCGGTGGTCTCCTGACTCAGAAGTCCGATCAGCACCTGGCAGGCTTCGTCGAACCGGTCGAATCGCTCTGTCACGGTGCCTAATTCGATCCCGTATGCGCCGGACTCCTGTTCATTCCAACCCGCACCCACACCGAGCTCGAGTCGGCCACCGGAGATGATGTCCAGCGCGGCCACCATATTGGCGAGCACTGCCGGGTGCCGATGGTGAATGCCGGTAACCATGGTGCCCAGCCGCAGTCGGGTGGTGGCCTGCGCCAACGCAGTGAGCGTGGTCCAACCCTCCAGGCACGGACCCATCGGATCGTCGAAGATCGGATAGAAGTGGTCGAAGTTCCAGCCCGACTCGTAGACGTCGATGTCGTCGGCGGCCCGCCAGAGCGCCAGCATTTCGGCCCAGGTGGTGTTCTGCGGTGAGGTCTTGAACGCGAAGCGCATTGTCGGAGCCTAGTTTCTCCGGATTGTCTTTCTACGGCCCCACCACGGTGAGGTAGATCAGCGCCACGTTGAGCAGGGTGATCAGCGCCGCCACCGCCCAGCCCAGGATTGTGGTGAGTCGCCGGTTGGCGTCGGCTCCCATGACGGTGGCGTTACTGGTCAGCCGGATCAGTGGAACCAGGGCGAAGGGAATACCGAAGGACAGCACCACCTGGGAGAGCACCAGGGCGCGGGTGGGGTCGACCCCGCTGGCCAGTACTGCTAGCGCAGGCAGCAGCGTGACCAGTCTGCGGACCAGTAGCGGAAAGGACCTGCGCAGCAACCCCTGCATGATCATCGCGCCGGCGTAGGCGCCCACCGATGTCGAGGCCAGCCCGGATGCGAGCAGGCCGACCGCGAAGAACAGCGCGACCATCGGGCCCAACGTCTCGGCGACCGCGGCGTGCGCGCCTTCGATGGTGTCGGTGCCCTCGCGGCCGCGCAGGTTGGTCGCCGCCACTAGTAGCAGGGCCAGGTTCACCGTGCCGGCCACCAGCATGGCCAGGCCGACATCCCACCGGGTCGCGCGCAGCAATCGGGCCCGGCCCGCGCCCGGCGGCGGATGCCCGTGCCGGTCCCGGGCCAAGCCCGAGTGCAGGTACACCGCGTGCGGCATGACCGTCGCGCCCAGCATCGCGGTGGCCAGCAGCACGCTCTGCGCTCCGTCAAATCGCGGCACCAAGCCGCCGACCACGTCGGCGGCCGGTGGCGGGTTTACCACCAGGCTGGCAAGGAAGCCGATCGTGATGATCAGCAGCAGCCCCGTGATCACTCGTTCGAAGGTGCGCTGCCCACGCCGGTCCCCAATCAGCAGCAGCAGCAGCGACACCACGCCGGTGATCGCCCCACCGAGTACCAGGGGCAGCCCGAACAACAGATGCAGGGCGATCGCCCCGCCGATGATCTCGGCCACATCGGTGGCGATCGCGACGAGTTCGGCCTGCAACCAGTAGGCGATCCGGGTGGGGGTGCGGGTGGTGTCGCGCACCGCCTCGGGCAGGGTCCGGCCGGTCACCAGCCCGAGTTTGGCGCTCAGGTACTGCACCAGTCCGGCCATCACGTTGGCGGCGACGATCACCCAGACCAGCAGGAAGCCGAACTGGGAGCCGGCGCTGACGTTGGCGGCGATGTTGCCCGGATCGACGTAGGCGATGGCTGCGACGAACGCCGGGCCGAGCAGCGTCCAAGACTTCACCGGCGCGGGTATCTGGGACAACGACTGACTCAGATGCCGATCCAGACGCCGCCGCCACCGACGCTGTACCCGAGGTTGCCGAAGCCCCAGCCGGGGAAGGGGTTGGTGAACGCGGGGTTGGGAGAGGTGGTGATCCGCGCATGCCCGGGCGTCTGGCAGATGTTGGTGGTGGGCGTGAGGTCGGAGCATTCCGGCACGGCGGCGGCGGGTGCTGCCAGCCAGAGGGACGCCGCCGCGGCGACTGGGAGGGCGAGGCGGATCAGTCTCATGTCAGCGATAGCCGCGGCCGAAACCGCCGATGAGCAAGGCTGGACCGTAGAACTCGTCGTCCCAGGGATACGGGTAGTCCGGCATCTCGGGCGAGGCGTTGAGTTGGATATTGCCCGGGGTGGAGCACTCGGTGACGGTGTCCGCGTCGATCACCCCGCCGGTCTCGGTCGGCTGCGGGCACGTGGTGATCAGTTGGGTGTCAGCGACGGCCACGGCGGGGTAGCCGACTGCGAAAGCCGTTGCCGCAGTTGCCATCAGAACTCGAGTAGTCCGAGTGCGCAGGGTCGGCATGGCGCCTCCAGGGTTGGACCGGTGCTAGTCCTTACGCCCAGCGTACAACCCCTTACCGGTCACCAGCGGCAGGTCCAGAGTGGTGCGGATGCCCGGCTCGGCGGCGATCACGGCGGGAATGGCGTTGACGATCCGGGTGGCGGTGGCCAGCACGCCGGCGTGGTTGTGGTCGCCGTTGGGGCTGCTCAGGCAGATGTCCATGGCGTAACAGGGTTCGCCGGTGATTTCGATTCGATAGTTTCCGCCTTCTTGAGCGGGCTGCGGCCACTCGGGGCAGATTTCATCGGTGAGTCGGGTGATGTGCTCGAGCACGACCACTGGGTTGCCGTCGACCATGCCCATCACCTCGAAGCGCAGTGCCGCCGCGGTGCCCTTGGCGATGTGACCGCAGGAGATGTCGAAGGCCTCGGGTGCGGGCTCGCGGACGTAGATCTCCTCGAGGCCGTCGAGTTCCACGCCGAGACCGGCGGCGATCTGGCGGACCACCGAACCCCACCCGATGCTCAGCACGCCGGGCTGCAGCAGCATCGGGATCTCGTCCATCGGCTTCCCGAAGCCCATCACGTCGAACATGACCGTCGCGCTGTCGTAGGTGGCGTAGTTGACGATCTCCATGCAGCGCACCTGCTCGACGCTCTGGCAGGTTCCGGCCAGCGCCATCGGGAACAGGTCGTTGGCGAATCCGGGGTCGATGCCGTTGACGAACAGACTCGACTTCCCCTGACGCGCAGCATCTTCCAGCGGGGTGATCATCTCATCCGGGATGACCTTCCAGGGCCACTGCAGGAACACCGGTCCGCTGCCCACGACGTTGACGCCTGCGGCAAGGATGCGCCGGTAGTCCTCCAGGGCCTCGACGATCCGGTTGTCGGCCATGGCGTTGTAGACCGCGCAGTCGGGCTTGGTTGCCAGGACCTCGTCGAGGTCGTTGGTGGCTTTGATCCCGGTCGGGGTGTCCAGGCCGATGAGTTCGGCGGCGTCCTTGCCGGCCTTGGCCGCCGAGGACACCCACACCGCGGTGAGTTCGTAGTCGGGGTTGGTGATCAACGTCTTGAGCGCGTGGGCACCGACATTGCCGGTGCCGATCTGTGCGACGCGGATGGGCATGGAAACTCCTTGGCTGGTGCAGTCGGGGTTGGCTGGTGCAGTCGGGGCGGATCAGAGGTCGGGGATGGGCAGGTCGAGGTTCGGCACAAGCAGACCGCCGTCGACTTCGAGGGTCTTGCCGGTGAGGTAACTGCCCGCCGGTGAAGCCAGGTAGACCGCGGCGGCGGCGATATCGACCGGATCGCCCAGTCGGCGCATCGGGGTGGCCTTCTCCATCGGATCTCGCAGGGCATCGTTGGAGGCGACGACGTCGAGAGCGGAGGTCATGATCGATCCCGGGGCGATGGCGTTGACCCGGATCCGCGGGCACAGGTCGAGCGCGGTGAGCCGGGTGTATTGGGCCAGTGCGGCTTTCGCGGTGCTGTAGGCCGCGAAGCCGCGGCCCGCGGTCCGGCCCATCGTCGAGGTGATGTTGATGATGTTGCCGCCGCCGGAGTGCTCCAGCATCAGCGGGACCGCGGCGACGGTGAGCGCATGCGCGGTCAGCACGTTGAACGTGAACGCATCGCGCATCTCCTTGACGCTGGTGGTCAGCAGAGTGTTCGGCATGCTGCCACCGACGTTGTTGACGACGATGTCGAGTTTCCCGAACTCGGCGACGGCCTGTCCGGCCAACTCGGCGGTGGAGTCGGGTTGGGCGAGATCGGCCACGACGACATGCGCCCGTCGGCCCAACGCCTCCACCTGTGCGGCCACCGACTCCAACTCCGACCGGGTCCGGGATGCGATCAGGACGTCCGCGCCGACCTCAGCGAAGGCCAATGCGATCGCCGCTCCGAGTCCGCGGCCGGCGCCGGTAACTACGGCTACTTGTCCATCAAGGCGGAATTGGTCGAGTATCACGCGGCTCTCTTTCCCTAGTCGGAGCCCACCGTAACAAGATGGGAGGGCGGCCCGAGCCCGAATTTCGAACGCTTTTGTAACACGTTCTACTTTTTTGCGGGGGCCTTCCGAGCAGGGGCCTTCCGAACGGGAGCCTTCTTGGCGGGGGCCTTCGCCGGGACAGCCTTCTTGGCCGCGGCTTGCGCGGAGCCAACCTTCTTGGCCGGGGCCTTCGGTGCTGGGACTTTCGGTGCGGGGGCCTTCTTGGCGGGGGCCGCGGCCGCCTGCTCGCGGCGCGCCCGCACGCTGGCTTCCAGTTTGGCCAACAGGTCGGAGACGTCCTCGGTCTCGTCGAGCTTCGCCGGCGCTTCGGCGGCGGTGAACGCCTCACCGCCGGAGAGCTTGGCTTCGACCAGTTCCTGAAGTTGTTCCTGATAGGTGTCGGTGTACTGCTCGGGGTGGAAATCGTCGGTCATCGACTCGACCACCTGGCCGGCCATCTTCAACTCTGCCGCCTTCACCTCGACTGCTTGGTCGAGGGACGGGAAGTCCGGGTCGCGGATCTCGTCGGGCCACAGCAGGGTGTGCACCACCATCACGGGGCGCTTCGAAAAATCCTTCACCCGCAGGGCTGCCAGCCTCGTCTTATTGCGCAACGCGAAGTTGACGATCGCCACCCGGTCGGTCTCAGCGAGCGCTTTGGCAAGCAGCACATAGGATTTCGGCGACTTTCCGTCGGGCTCCAGGAAGTAGCTGCGGTCGAACATCAGCGGGTCGATATCGCTGGCCGGGACGAACTCCAGTACCTCGATCTCGTGGCTGCGCTCCTCGGGCAGGGTGGCGATGTCCTCGTCGGTGATCACCACCGTCTGGCCGTTGTCGGACTCGTAGGCCTTGGCGATATCGCGGTACTCCACCGCCTCGCCGCACTCCTCGCAGACCCGCTGATACCGGATACGGCCGTTGTCGGTGCCGTGCACCTGATGGAACTTGAGGTCGT
>CAMCWJ010000001.1 GCA_945882475.1 Bifidobacterium breve | reverse complement strand
CGGTTCGGATGCGCCGTGATCGTCTTCTCCGGGGTCGGTGGCGGACTGGATCCGGATCTGGATATCGGTGATGTGGTGATCGCCGACCGCACCATTCAGCACGACGCGGGCGTGATCGAGGACTCCGGCCTGCGGACCTATCAGGCGGGCCATGTCCCCTTCCTCAATCCCACCGACCGGTTCGGCTATCCGGCTGATCCCGCGCTGCTCGACCGGGTCCGCACCCAACTCGACGGGTTCACGCTGCCGCCGTTGTCGCGCGGCGCCGGCGGCGGGGACCGGCCGCCGCGCATCGCCTACGGCACGGTGCTGACCGGCGACCAATATCTGGCCTGTGAAGCGACCCGGGAGCGTCTGCACGCAGACCTCGGCGGGCGGGCCGTAGAGATGGAAGGCGGCGCGCTCAGCCAGGTGTGCGAGAGCTTCGGCATCCCATGGTTGGTCATCCGCGCCCTGTCCGACCTCGCCGGCCGGGAGGCGCACTTCGACTTCGCGGCATTCGTCGATGAGGTGGCGGCCGGCTCGGCCGCAATCCTGCGCAAGCTGCTCCCGGTGTTGTCGGCCCGACCGTAGAGTTGGCCACATGCAATTCGGACTGTTCATCCCGCAGGGCTGGCGAATGGATCTGGTCGGCATCGGGAGCGAAAACCATTGGCAGGTAATGCGGGAGCTGGCGACCTACGCCGACGATGGGCCGTGGGATTCGCTGTGGGTCTACGACCACTTCCATACCGTGCCGATGCCGAGCGATGAGGCCACCCATGAGGCCTGGACCCTGATGGCTGCCTACGCGGCCACGACGTCGCGAATCAAGATCGGTCAGATGTGCACGGCGATGAGCTACCGCAACCCGGCGTATCTGGCGAAGGTCGCGGCCACCACCGACATCATCTCCGGTGGCCGCGTCCAGATGGGCATCGGCGGAGGCTGGTACGAGCACGAGTGGCGCGCCTACGGATACGGATTCCCCTCCGCCGGGGTGCGACTGGCCCGTCTTGATGAAGGCGTGCAGATTATGCGCAATGCCTGGCGCGACGGTCGGGTCAGCTTTGACGGTAAGCATTACCAGGTCGACGGAGCGATCATCGCTCCGAAACCGTTGCAGGAAGGCGGGATTCCGCTGTGGATCGCCGGCGGTGGCGAGAAGGTGACGCTGAAGATCGCGGCGAAGTACGCCCAGTACACCAACTTCAGTGCCGGGCACGAGGAGTTCGCGCACAAGTCCGAGATTCTCGCCGGCCACTGCCGAGACGTCGGAACCGACTTCGGTTCGATCGTGCGGTCGGCCAACGTCAACGCCATCATCGGAACCTCGGAGGTGGAGGTGGCGGACCGGGCGCGACGGGTCCGCGACCGGTTGGTCGGGGTGTGCGGGGAGGGCGCCGCTGACGCGATGATGACGATGAACTCCGCTCCCGGCAACGCCACCGGAACCCCCGAGCAGGTGATCGACACCCTCTCGGCGTTGCGTGACCTCGGCTGCGAGTACGTGATCTGCTACTTCCCGGAGGCGGCCTACGACCGCTCCGGAATCGAACTGTTCGCCCGCGAGGTCATCCCCGCATTGGCTTAGATCGCTGGGCCGAGCAGGTCGTCGGCGTCGGTGATGATGTAGCCGTAGCCCTGCTCGGCGAGGAACCGCTGCCGGTGCGCGGCGTAGTCGGTGTCCAGGCTGTCGCGGGCCACCACCGAGTAGAACACCGCCCCGCCGCCGTCGGCCTTGGGCCGCAGCAGCCGGCCCAGCCGCTGCGCCTCCTCCTGGCGTGAGCCGAACGTGCCCGAAACCTGCACCGCCACAGAGGCTTCCGGCAGATCGATGGAGAAGTTCGCCACCTTCGACACCACCAGCGTCTTGATCTCACCGCGCCGAAACGCGTCGAACAATGCTTCGCGTTCGGCGTTCTTGGTCGACCCCTGGATGACCGGGGCGTCGAGTTCCGTGCCGAGCTCATCGAGTTGGTCAAGGTAGGCGCCGATCACCAGGGTCGGCTCGCCGGGGTGCTTGGCCAGGATCGACTTGACGACCGCGACTTTCGAATGCGCGGTCGAGCACAACCGGTAGCGCTCCTCAGGTTCGGCGACGGCGTACTGCATCCGCTCGTTGTCGGTCATCGTCACCCGGACTTCGACGCACTCGGCCGGGGCGATCCAGCCCTGGGCCTCGATGTCCTTCCACGGGGCGTCGTAGCGTTTCGGCCCGATCAGGCTGAACACGTCGCCCTCGCGGCCGTCCTCCCGGATCAGGGTGGCGGTCAGGCCCAGGCGGCGCCGGGATTGCAGATCGGCGGTCATCCGGAACACCGGCGCGGGCAGCAGATGCACCTCGTCGTAGATGATCAGTCCCCAGTCGCGGCTATCGAACAGTTCGAGATGGCGGTACTCGCCCTTGGTGCGCCGGGTGATCACCTGGTAGGTGGCGATGGTGACCGGGCGGATCTCCTTGCGCTCCCCGGAGTACTCGCCGATCTCGGCCTCGGTGAGCGACGTCCGCGCGATGAGTTCGCGTTTCCACTGCCGGCCGGCCACGGTGTTGGTGACCAGGATCAGCGTGGTGGCACCAGCCTTGGCCATGGCCGCCGCACCCACCAGGGTCTTGCCGGCACCGCATGGCAGCACCACCACGCCTGAGCCACCGGCCCAGAACGAGTCCACTGCCATCTGCTGGTAGTCGCGCAACTCCCAGTCGTCTTCTACCAGGCTGATGGCGTGTGCCTCGCCGTTGACATACCCGGCGAGATCCTCTGCGGGCCAACCGATCTTGAGCAGCATCTGCTTGACCCGGCCGCGTTCGCTGGGATGCACGATCACCGAGTCGTCGTCGATCCGAGCGCCCAGCATCGGGGTGATCTTCTTGTTACGCAGTACTTCTGCGAGCACCGCCCGGTCCAGACTCACCAGCATCAGCCCGTGCACCGGACTCTTAACCAGTTGCAGCCGGCCGTAGCGGGCCATGGTGTCGACGATGTCGACCAGCAGTGCCTGCGGCACCGCGTAGCGGGAGTGGGTGACCAGGGCATCGACCACCTGCTCGGCGTCGTGGCCGGCGGCGCGGGCGTTCCACAGCGCCAACGGGGTGATCCGGTAGGTGTGGATGTGCTCGGGAGCGCGTTCCAGTTCGGCGAACGGTGCAATCGCCGCCCGCGCGGCCGCGGCCGATTCGTGATCGACCTCCAGCAGCACGGTCTTGTCGGACTGCACGATCAGCGGCCCGTCGGTCATCAGGGGTTCCGCTCGCGTGTCATGGCGCTCATTATCCGCTGTTGGCCGCCATGACCGACGACACGCGGTGCACCGCGAACTCCCGCACCCGTCCCTGAGCCGGATCGAAGGCGGTCAGAAGGCCGCCGAGCACCGAGATCGGCGTCACTACCCGCTGGGTGGCCACCCCGGCGGCGTCCACGTACCCGATCAGAACGTCGGTTCCGTGCACCACCGCCTGGTGCAGCAGAGCCATCGCGACCGCCGGCTCGATCCGAGAATCGGCCGGTGCGGCCGACTCCACCCGGCGCAGGACGGCCACCACGGCCGCCAGGGTCTCGGGCCCCGGTCTGGCAAGCGAGCGGTACAACCGCCGGGTCGGGGCGCCGGCCACGCGTGCCCCGCGGCGCCGCAGGTCCACGATGGCCCCGGAGGAGTCCTCGGCGGCGGGGGCGAAGCCGGCGCTCCGCAGTACCGCGAGCACCTCGGCGATCGGTGCCTGTGACACCGCCACGGTCGGTGCCAGCAGTCGCACGCCGAGGTCGGCCAGGCTGGGAGCGGCCACTGCGCTGGCCAGCAGTGCCGGGTCGTCGCAGCGCAGGAACGACGACGCCATGCCCACCCGCAGCTGGCCGTGCCGCCGGGCTACGTCATTGATGAGATAGGTCAAGCCCTGAGGTATCGGTGTTTTCGAATATGTCGCGAAGAACGAGTGCAACACCTCCACGGTGCGTCCGGTGTCGAGGGCGTGCCGGATCGATTGCTCGCTGACCCGGTAGACCATGGCCGCACCGGCCGACTCCAGAGTGGCCAGTGCGGCTAGGTCGTCGGCGAGTTCGCGCCGCAGCGGCCCGGGAACCACCACCGTCAGATCGGCCTGTACAAGAAAGTGGTCGATCGGTGCGGGCAGGGTCTTGGCCATCGCGATGGCCGCCTCCTCGTCGCCGTCGGCCAGTAGTGCTCGCGCCGGGCTACTCAGCGCGCCCCGTCCGGTCAGTCCCAGCGCATGAGCCTCTTCAAGCAGATGTCCGATCGGTTCGGGCTGAAGCCGTACCGCCCAGCGCGGCCGCCGCCAGATCAGCGCACCGGAGGCGCTGCGCGCATCGACGCCGGCGCCGGGTGGCAGTTCGGCGAGCATGGCCAGCAATAGTCTGCGGTCCAGCGGCGCGGCCGTCGAGAACAGCGAATCCGACAGCGCCGCATAGTGTTTGCCGTCGGGACCCCGGCCGCCTATCAGTCCCGGGCGGGCCGGCAGATCCAGCCAGGTGGTAGCCAGTTGCAGCCAGCGGCCCGCCGCCGGTGTTTCTAGGAAGCGATCGGCGGCCACCGTCGGCGCCCAGTGCGACGGGGAGTCGTCCGGTGTGGCGGGATCGGGGATACCGCTGGCGATCAGACCGGCACCCGCGGCCAGTTCCAGGACCAGGCCGAGGCGTTGCTCGTCGATCCCGGTCATCTTGCCCAGCCGCTTTGCCTCCCGAACCCCCAAACCTCCGCTGCGCAGCTCGGCAACCGGTGTGGCCGAGAGGTTTTCGATTACCACCTCGACCTGGCGCAGCAACTCAGCGGCGGCACCGGCAGCGGAGGCATCGGCTTCGGTCATGCTGGTGGTGACGGCTACCGGATCGGGACTGACCAGGTCGACCGGGCCCGGCTCCTCGCCGCGCAGTACCGCGGAAACGTTACGGGGCAGAATCACCGTCTCCGCGCTCAGTTGCCGCAGCAGGCCGGCGGCCAGGAGGCGTTGAATCGGCCGCTGGGCCGGTGTGCCCGGGGCCGCGTCCCGCGTGCGTCCCACCGGCGAGCCGATCAGCAGCCGGTCCAGCAGTTCGCGGGCCGGCTCGTCGAGATCCTCGACCGCGGTCGCTATGTCGGCGGCCGGTCGTTCGCCGTTCTCGACGATCGCCTGGCCCGGAAACCACGGCAGCGCGGCAGCGGCCTCGGCAGGCACCCGCAGCTCGGTGTCCCCCCACACCAGGGCCCGCTCACGCAGCGCGTCCAGAGCGCCCTGGACGTCCGCGGCGTCGGCCCGGCCGCCGATCATGGTCAGCAATTCGGCGACCGTCACGCTGGCCTGGTCGGCGCGCAGCACCAGTAACGCATCCAGCACGGCCAGGTGCAGGAAGTCCAACTCGTCGGCGGCGACCTTCACCGACTGCCGGGAGGATGCCCGTGCCGCCAGGGCGGCGATGCTTCCGGGCGCGGGCTGGGCGAGGTCGGGCCGCAGATCCAACAGCCGGACCAGTCGCTCGTCAGGCAGATCAGCCAGCCAGGAACCCAAGGACCCGATACTGCGCTGGGTCTGTCCGTGCTCGATCATTGTCGAGAAGCCTAAAACAGTGCTGATCCGGGCGCGGTCGGCGCACAAGTGACACAATGGACCCGTGGCACAGAAGACGCACCGATACATCGACAATGGCTGGCCCACCCGGGATCCCGACGACCACCCGGTGAGCGAACTCGCATCCGACCGGGTGGGGGCGCTGTCCCCGTTCGGCGACACCACGTTCCCGCTGCCCGCCGACGATCTGCCCTACGTTCACCCGGTCACCGTCGTCAACCGGTAACGGTGAGCAACACCGGGCAGCGCCGGCTCTCGCATCTCGATGACGACGGCGCCGCGCGCATGGTGGATGTCGCCGCCAAGGCGGTGACCGTGCGAAGTGCGACTGCGGCCGGGACGGTGTGCACCACCGCCGAGGTGACCGCGATGATCGCCGCCGGCGGGTTGCCCAAAGGTGACGCCCTGGCCACCGCCCGGGTCGCCGGCATCCTGGCGGCAAAGCGCACCAGCGATCTGATCCCGCTGTGCCATCAGCTTGCGCTCACCGGAGTCGACATCGACTTCGACATCAGTGGCGGTGCAGTCGAACTCACTGCATCGGTGCGCACCACCGACCGCACCGGCGTCGAGATGGAGGCATTGACCGCGGTCAGCGTTGCCGCCCTGACGGTGTACGACATGATTAAGGCCGTCGACCCCGCGGCCCGCATCGAGAACATTCGCGTGCTGCGCAAAGAAGGTGGCAAGACCGGCGTCTGGACCGCGGGGCAATGACCGGCCCGCACCGTCGCGGGCAGGTCGTGATCGCCTCCACCCGCGCCGCCACGGGGGTCTACGAAGACCGGTGCGGGCCGATCATCGCCGACTGGCTGCAGGCGCGCGGGTTGGCGGTCGCCGCCCCTGTCGTGGTCGCCGACGGGCCGGAGGTGACCGAGGCGTTGCGTGCGGCGGTGCGGACGGGGTTCGACGTTGTCATCACCTCGGGGGGTACCGGGATCTCGCCGAGCGATTCCACCCCGGAGGCCACCTGCGCGGTGATCGACTACCAGATCCCGGGTCTGGCGGACGCGATCCGGCGGTCCGGCCTGCCGGCGGTGCCCACCGCGATACTGTCGCGCGGCGTATGTGGAGTGGCCGGGCGCACCCTGGTGGTGAATCTGCCCGGCTCCACCGGCGGTGTCCGCGACGGGTTGGCGGTGCTGGCCGACGTTCTCGAGCATGCGTTGGATCAACTGGCTGGAGGAGACCACCCGCGATGACCACAATCCTGCGGGCAGCCGTCACCGAGGATCCGATCTCGCTGAGCGAGCACGAGGAACTCGTCGCCACCGAAACCGCCGGAGCGGTAGTCGGATTTGCCGGTGTTGTGCGCAACCACGATGCTGCCCGCAGCGTGCTGAGGTTGGAGTACTCGGCGCACCCGTCGGCCGCGCAGACGTTGTTCGAGGCGGTTGCCGCCGTCGCCGCTGAGGTTGCGGGTGTGCGCGCGATCGCCGTCAGTCATCGAATCGGACCGCTTGCCATCGGTGAGGCCGCTCTCGTGGTGGCTGTCTCGGCCGATCATCGGGCGGCGGCCTTCGATACCTGCGCGCGCGTCGTCGACGCCGTCAAGGAGCGTCTTCCGGTGTGGAAGCACCAGTATTTCGGTGACGGAACCGACGAGTGGGTGAACTCGGCGTAGCGCCCTTACTCGGCGACGGGGACGTCGGCCGGGACAGGCAGCAACAGCGGGTCGGGGTCGTTCAGCGGTGCGGGTTGATCGGTGGCCACCGGCGCGGTCTGACCGCTGTTCACCGGCGCCGCCGGAACGGCGACGTCGTTGGTGACCGGCGCGGTAAACGAGCGCTGCGCCAAAGCCATCAGCAGTCCGGACCGGTCGATCTCGTCGTTCTGGATGGCGCGCCAGACGTCCTTGAGGTAGGACACGTTCGGGTTCGTCGGCGCTGTCGATGCGGTGGTGGTGCCCGGCGGTAGGTTCTCCGGGCTGGGCAGGTGCGGTACGCCGTCGGCCGGTGCTGCCGGTGCGGCGGCGGCCACCATGGCCGGTGCTCCGGTGGCGGTGCCGGCCATGGTGGTCGAGTCCGCCGTGACAACTGGGGCGGCCGACTCGGAGGCCGCCGGTGCTGTGGCGGGGGCCGCCAACGCAGGGGCCGCTGACGCAGGGGCCGCTGAGTCAGTGTCCGCGGGGACCGGCAGCAGCGGCGGCACGGCGGGATCGGTGGTGGCCGGTGTCTGTGGCGCGGTTCCAATCCAACCGGTCTGCATGATCGTCGCGCTGTCGGCGACGGGGGCATCCAGTCCGACGGTGATGGTCTCGTCAACGGCCGGCGGGTCCACGATGACGTCCTCGCCGATGGTGATCACCTCAGGTGCCGCGACTGGGCGATCCTGCGGGGCGGGGGAGTCCTCGGTGGCGGCAGGCAGGGTGTCAGCGGGGGCGGCCGGCTGCGGGGCGGTGGACAGACTCCGCAGCGTCGGACCGGACAGCCCGCGGCCGCAGACCGGCCAGGCACCCTTGCCCTGATTCGCCAGCACCTTCTCGGCGATGGCGATCTGTTGCTCGCGGGTGGCCAGGTTGGCCGCTGGTGCGTACTCACCGCCACCGTGGCCGGTCCAGGTGCTGGGCGCGAATTGCAGCCCGCCGTGGTAGCCGTTGCCGGTGTTGATCGCCCAGTTGCCGCTGGATTCGCAGGCGGCCACCCGATCCCACTCGGCGTCGGTCGCGGCCTGCGCCTGGGCGGCAAGTCCGAGGGCGCCGCCGCCGATGACGGCGCCGGTGACGGCGATCTTCGCGACGCCGATTGATGACGATGAAGGCTTGCGGTGCCGTCCCATGGTCGGTCCTCCTCAGATCGCGCCTCGCCCCACCAGGGGCGGACCCGTAGAAACGGTATCGGCTGCCCCGGAGCGCGTCATCTTTGCCAGGCGTCGCGTTTCCGGTGTCGAGCAAACAATAAGGAATCTCTAAAACCCCATGAAGACCCAGCGTTCAGCCCGGTGATATCGCTCCGTGGTCACCCTGTGACTCGACTGTGATGTGAGCTAAATCACGCTATCCGCCCGCAAAGGGCGGCAGAACGTCCAGGGTCTGGTGGGGAAGTAGAACGGCACTGTGGTCGCGAACTGCGAGGCCGTCACAGAGGTAGGAGCACTTCTGCAACACCTGTGCCAATTCGTCACTGCGGCAGCACAGTTCACTGACAACGTCGGCGACTGTCGCGCCCGGTTCCAGCGTCAGGTGCTCGGTTTCGCTACCCGCCGCCGCACGGGCGGCAGCAAAGAATCGAACGGTCACCGGCACCCCGGTGGTCAGCCCGCCCATCAGCCACCGATCGCGCTCATCGGCCGGGTCGGTTGCACGAACCCCGGGGTGTTTATGCCATGGCCGGCGGCCTTGCGCCACATCGCGGCGCGCCACGCCGCTTCGACGACGGCGTCGTCGGCGCCACCGCGCAGCAGCCCGCGCAGATCGGTCTCCTCGGTGGCGAACAGGCAGTTGCGAACCTGGCCGTCCGCGGTCAACCGGGTGCGGTCGCACGCCGCGCAGAACGCGTCCGACACCGAGGCGATGATGCCCACCGTCGCCGGCCCACCGTCCACGAGCCACAAGCGCGCCGGCGCCGAGCCACGCGGAGTCGGGTCGGCGCTCAGGTCGAACTCGCGACGCAGCCCCGCCACGATGTCGGTCGCCGACACTGCATCCTGACGGTTCCATCGTTGATCGGCGTCCAGCGGCATCTGCTCGATGATCCGCAACTGGTAACCGTGCCGCAGGCAGAACCGGAGCAGCTCGGCCGCGTCGGCGAGGCCGGTGACCGGATCGAGGACCGCGTTGACCTTGATCGGCCCCAACCCCGCGGCTGCTGCCGCGCTCAAGCCGTCGATCACGTTGTCGAGCCTGTCCCGGCGGGTGATCGCGGCAAAGTTGGCCCGGTCGACGGTGTCCAGCGAGACGTTGACCCGATCGAGCCCGGCGCCTGCCAGGGCTGCGGCGCGTCGGGCCAGTCCGACCCCGTTGGTGGTCAAAGCGATCTCGGGACGAGGGCGCAGCGCGGCGGCCGCGGCCACCACCTGCTCGAGGCCGCCGAAGAGCAGCGGTTCCCCACCCGTGAACCGGATGTTGGTGATGCCCAGGCGGGTGACGGCCAGCGTCAACAGCCGGGTGAGTTCGTTGATGGTTAGCAGGTCGTCGCCGGGCAACCAGTCCAGGCCCTCGGCCGGCATGCAGTAGGTGCAGCGCAGATTGCACCGGTCGGTCAGCGACACCCGCAGATCGGTGGCAGTGCGTCCGAAGGTGTCCAGTAGGGGGCCCTCGGTCGGCATGCCCGCCAGGTCCGACTCACGGGCCTGCCGCACCGCCGGCAATCCGAGTTCGGTGGCCGTCATTGGTGCGCCGGCACGCGGTCGACCGGGACGATCTCCTTGCCCAACGGCATCAGCGAGACCGGGATGAGCTTCAGATTGGCCAGCGCCAGCGGAATGCCGATGATCGTGATCGCCATCGCCACCGCGGTAAGGACGTGGCCGATCGCCAGCCACACCCCGCAGAGCACCACCCACAGCACGTTGCCCACGAGTGCGCCGGGGCGCGGGCCCGGTTTGTCGACGATGGTCCGGCCGAATGGCCACAACGCGTACAGCGCGATCCGTGCCGAGGCGAAACCGAAGGGGATGGTGACGATCAGCAGGAAACAGATGAGAGCTGCCGCAAGGTAGCCCAGGGCGAGCCACAAACCGCCGAACAGCAACCAGATGACGTTCAGGACCAGCCGCATGTCTCCTCCAGAGGTCCGGTCAGCCTACCCAACCCCAGAGCGTGCCCGCCAAACACGGCGATCCCCGCCGGTGGCTTGAGTAGGATCGGCTGACGCGTCCTGCCCACGGGGCGCTTCGTCATATGTTGCGGCAACTGACAGATCGGGTGAGAGACGTGCCGACCGGCAAGGTGAAGTGGTACGACGTCGAGAAGGGCTTCGGCTTCCTGTCCCAGGAGGACGGGGAAGACGTCTACGTCCGTGCCTCGGCCCTGCCCGACGGCGTCGAGGGTCTCAAGGCCGGCCAGAAGGTCGAGTTCGGTCTGGCATCGGGCCGCCGCGGACCCCAGGCGCTCAGTGTCACGCTGATTGACGCGCCGCCGAGCCTGGTCCGCACCCGCCGGGAGGCCGCCGCGGCCGAGCACAAGCACACTCCGGACGAGTTGCACGGGATGGTCGAGGACATGATCACCCTGCTGGAGAGCGCCGTTCAGCCGGAGCTCCGCCGCGGCAAGTATCCGGACAAGAAGGTCGCCCGCCGGGTGTCGGAAGTGGTCCGGGCGGTTGCCGGCGAGCTGGACGCCTAGCCTCGCCTCACCGCCACGCCAGACGTACCGACCATTCCGCATGCGGAACGTCGTGCAGTTCGCCGTCCTGGTCCTGCACGAGGGTCATCAGCTGAACCACCACCCCGGCTAGCCGACCGCGTTGCGGATCGACTGTGGGAATGGTCACCGCCAGGTGGCTGTCCGGGCGGTACAGCGTGGTGGTGGAGTTTCGTTCGTCGGTGTAGACCCGCAGCAGCCGCCACGGTGCGCGGCCGATGGCGGCGGGTACCGATAGCTGCACCGGTTCGCGCTCGGTCACCGAAAGTTCGCCCTGTGCACCGGCTTTCACGCAGTCATTAAGGTTGACCACGTCGCAGTAGACGAAGGGGTCCACCCGGACGGTCTGGCCCCGCGAGTAGACCGAGATCTGCGGCAGTCCGCCGCCGTGGTCGCGGGTCAGCAGCCATGCGCCGGCACCCGCGCCGGCAGCTGCGAGCACCACCACCACCACGGCCAGAATCCGGCCCAGCCGCGTCATCGGTGCACCGCGGAGATGCTGCCTTCGGGATGTGCCAGCACCGGGCGGTTGCCGCCGAAGCCGGGGATCAGCGATGCGCCGCGGTAACTCAGCACGGTCTGGGCCAGGCCGAGGATGAGCAGCGAGCTGATGGCGGTGAAGCCGACCCACAATTCCGTGTAGACCAGCACGCCGAGCGCCCCACCGAGAACCCAGGCCAGTTGCAGCACCGACTCCGACCGGCCGAAGGCCGATGCCCGGGACTCTTCGGGAAGATCGTCCTGCAGCGAGGCGTCCAGTGCAGCCTTGGCGATGGCGCTGGCGCCGGAGGTCACCAGCGTGGCAAGCGCGGCGGCCACCAGAGTGCCGCTCACTGCGGCGGCCAATGCCGCCAGCGTGACTGCGACGGCGGCCCGGACCACCAGCGCGGCCGGCCGACCGAGCTGCATTCGGGCGGCGGCGAGGTTGCCGGCGAAGTTGCCGATCGCCGCCGCCACCCCGATCGTCGCGAGAATTCCCAGCTGTTCCCAGCCGCCGCCGTCCTGGGCCTTGGCGAAGAAAGCAGGGTAGAGGAAGAGGAATCCGACCATTGCTTTGATGGTGCAGTTGCCCCACAGCGCGGTGATGATGTTGCGGCCCAATGGTTGTCGCGGTGTTCCGATGATCTCGGTGGGCTCGTCATCGAGCCAGTCAAAGCTACCGCTCTGGTGGCCGTGGTAGGTCAGGGTGGCCGGAACCTCACCCTCGGTGACCTCCACCCAGCGGGGGATACGCATCGTCAGCGACGCCCCCGCGAGGGTGACGAACACGACGACGAACAACGCCCCTGGCAATCCGAGGAGAGTGCCGAACACGTACTCGAAGGCGGCGGCGATGCCCCCGCCGACGATCGTGCCGCCGAGAAGGCCGAACATCGTCAGCCGGGAATTGACCCGAACGAGATCGATGCCCGGTGGCATCACCCGCGGTGTCACCGCGCTGCGCAGGACGGAGAACGATTTGGAGAGCACCATCATGCCCAGCGCACACGGATAGAGCACCCAGGACGGGTAGCTGCCGATGCCGCCGTCGTAGTTGGCGATCAGCACCACCGCCAGCAGGGTGCGCAGCAGGAACGACGTCGCCAGAGCCGCCCGGCGGCCCTGCTGTACGCGGTCCAGGGCCGGCCCGATCAAGGGTGCGATCACCGCGAACGGGGCGATCGTGATGAGCAGGTACAGCGCGACCCGGCCCTTGCTCTCCCCGGTGGCCGCCGCGAAGAACAGCGTGTTGGCCAACGCCACCGCCATCGCGGAGTCCACCGCGAAATTCGCCACCACCGGCCAGGTGAGTGCGGTCAGACCGGACTTGTCTGCACCGTCGGCGGTCGCGGCCCGGTGCACCAGCGAGTACATCCGTGAGCCCATCTCGCGGCTGCGCATCGCGGCGGCCCGGGTGCCGCGCGGACGCGGCCCGCTATCGCTCTGATCGGCGTCGAAATCTGCCGCGAATTGCGATGAGCGCCGGCGATCCGGGTCCAACGGCGGCAGGTAGCGGTTGGCACTGTCGTCACTGGGGTAGTTCGCCATGCCGGGATGCTGACCGGCGGCGCGACGACCGCCGGGGCCGGGCGCAGAGCCCGTGCCCTGGTGCGGACGCCGCCGTTCAGACACCCGACAATTGTCTCCTATCCCGCCGAGGTGCACCCGTGCGACGGACCGGCGTGGCCGCCCGGGTTGTGGGTGAGGCAAGATTGGTGGTGATGAACAGCCTCACCGAGACCCTTGAACCCCCGACTGCAGAGCCGTCGCAGGAGATCGCCGCGCTGCTCGCCGGCGCGGTCGATCAGGCCCGCCAGGCCGTCGTCGAGTTCAGTGGCGACGCCGTCGGTGAGTATCTCGGCGTCGGCTTCGAAGACGACGCGGCCGCGACCCACCGATTCCTGGCCACCCTGCCGGGCTACCACGGCTGGCAGTGGGCCGTCGTGCTGGCCGCCGCACCGGGCGCCACCGGGCCGACGGTCAGCGAAGTCGTCCTGGTGCCCGGACCCACCGCACTGCTCGCCCCGGCCTGGTTGCCGTGGGAGGAGCGGGTGCAGCCCGGCGATCTCGGTCCGGGAGATCTACTGGCGCCGTTGCCCGACGATCCACGGCTGTCGCCGGGCTTCGTGGCCACCGGTGACCCGCTGATCGACGACACCGCACTCGAGGTCGGGTTCGGCCGACGCCGGGTCTTGAGCATGTTCGGCCGCGACGATGCCGCGCAACGCTGGCACGACGGCGACTTCGGGCCCGAGGCGCCGATGGCCAGGGCCACCAAGCGCGCATGCCGGGACTGCGGTTTCATGGTGCCGCTGGCCGGCGCTCTCGGGGTGATGTTCGGGGTCTGCTGCAACGCGATGGCCGCCGACGGACGCGTCGTGGACTTCAACTACGGGTGCGGTGCGCACTCGGACACTCCCGCGCCGCCAGGGGCCGGGTCCCCGGCATACGAGCCCTACGACGACGGGGTGATCGAGGTGGTTCGCGCCTCTCCGGCTGACGGCCTCGTCGTTGAGTCCCTCGTCGCCGAGCCCCTCGCCGTTGAGCCCCTCGCCGCTGAACCTCTCGATGTCGGCGAGGGCGTGGTTGAAGCACAGGTGGCGGAGGATCCCGAGGCGGCCGAAACTTTCATCGCGGAACCCGCTCCCGCCGAAGCCGATCTCGGGGATCCTTCTGTCGAGGCTGAAACCCTTGTCGCAGAAGCGGTTACAGACACGCCCGTCGAAGACACGCCCGTCGAAGATTAACCCTTTTCTGCGGCGGCCTTGATCCTGGCCAGGGAGAGATTCATTCCCTCGAGCAGTTCCTTCTCGAAGCTCGGTACGCCACCGAGGGCGGCGTTGGTCACCGCCTTCGACACCGCCGTTACTCCGTTATCGGCGCGCCTGGTCTCCACCAGACGGGTCCCGGTTGCCGTCGGCTCCAGTTCGTAGCTCCAGACGCTGGTGTTCAGGGGGATCCGGAAGGCCAATTTGCGCTCCGGAAGAACCTCGGTGATGGTCGAGGTGGTCGGCCAGAACAACAGATTGCGCCGGTTGAGGTTGATCGTGCGAGTGCCTGGGCGCAGTGGGCCGAGCGGTTTCATGAGGCGGCACTGGGGACTCCACTGCGGCATCCGGCTCAGATCCGAGACCAGCCCCCAGACCTTGCTTACCGGGGCGTTGATTTCGATTTCTGCCTGCAGGATCGATGCTGCCATTGGTTTTCCTCTCGTCAGTGCTGCGGATGTCTGGTCGGCTCGAGCCCGGTCTGCGCGCCGCGGGATCCCCGCCGGGCGGCCGTGCGTTGCCACAGGAAGATCGACAAGCCGATCACGCCGACGGCCAGACCTGCCAGCGTCACCGGTCGCCAGCTGTGCAACGCATCGACGGTGAATGATGCTACGGCGGCCAGCGCCCAGAGCAGGGCCCCGGCAGCGATCACCGGCCGCGGGTCCAGAAGCGCCGCGGGCAGCGACGGCGGTTCGGGTTCGGAGGACATCGTGTCCAACACTAGCCCGGACTCAAACGCCGGGCGGGGTTTGGTCGCGCCCGGACTCGAACGCCCGGCGTAACTTGGCCCACGTGGATCTGGTCATCGATATCACCGATCCGGCCGACGACCGGGTTGATGACTTCCGCGACCTCAACAGCGTCGACCGGCGCCCCGACCTTCCGACCGGCAAGGGGCTGGTGATCGCCGAGGGTGTGCTGGTGGTTCAGCGGATGCTGGCGTCCCGCTTTACCCCGCACGCGTTCCTCGGTACAGATCGCCGGCTGGCCGAGTTGGCGGCCGACCTGTCCGGGGTCGGCGTCCCGTTCTATCGCGCGTCAACAGAAGTGATGGCCGAGGTGGTCGGATTCCACCTCAACCGGGGAGTGCTGGGCGCGGCCCGCCGACCATCGGAGTTGACGGTCGGGGAGGTGCTGGCCGGCGCCCGCACCATCGCGGTGCTCGAGGGCGTCAATGATCATGAGAACCTCGGGTCGGTATTTCGAAACGCCGCGGGCCTGGATGTCGATGCGGTGATCTTCGGGGCCGGCTGCGCCGATCCGCTATACCGACGCGCGGTTCGAGTGTCGATGGGCCATGCACTGCTGGTCCCGTTCGCCAGAGCATTGAACTGGCCTGCGGAGCTGGATACTTTGCGCAGCAACGGTTTTCGTTTGCTCGCCATGACTCCCGACCCACGGGCCCACACCCTTGCTCAGGCCCTGGCGGCGGCCGCCGATCAGAAGGTCGCGGTCCTCTTGGGTGCCGAAGGGCCCGGTCTGACCGAAACCGCGATGCGGGCCAGCGACGTTCGGGTCCGCGTTCCGATGTCGGGTGGCACCGACTCGCTCAACATCGCCACCGCCGCGGCGTGTGCGTTCTACGAGCGCGTGCGGTGCGGCGGCGCGGATGTGGTGGGTCCGGACCGCTAGCCTGACGGGGTGTCCGATGAGTCGACGCCGTGGGGAACCGGGTTGACGTTCGCAGCGTTCGTGGCGTCCGTCACCGCCGCGGCGATCGTGGTGCTGAGCATCGGCATGATGCGGGTCAACCCACTGATCTCGATCGCGCTGAACCTGATCGCAGTCGGCGGTCTTGCCCCGACGCTGTGGAGTTGGCGCCGTATCCCGGTGCGGCGCTGGGCCGTCCTCGGTACCGCGGTGGGAGTCGGGATCGGCTGGATCGTGGTGGCGGCGCTAGCTTTTCGCTGACGCTCAGCGTTCGCCGCTGGAACGCACCCCGAGCAGGACGTCCTCCCAGGCCGGAATAGTGGGCTTGCGTCGGGTGCGCTTGGTCGCCGGGGCAGCGAGTACCTCGTCCTGGGCCGGAGCGGGCATCAGGGCGGGCTGCTCCTCGAACTCCAACTGGGCCACCGGTGCGACCGGCCGGAGCGGCCGTTCGAAATCCGGGTCGATGAGTTCACTTGCCGCTTCATCGATCGCGGTGACGGTGCCGCCGTGCGCGCCGGGACTGAACCGGAAGTGGGCGAAATTCTCCGACAGTCCGGCCTGCCATCCCATCCGAACCGTCCAGCGTCCGTCCTCGGTGCGCCAGGCATCCCAGGTGGTCGACTCGGTGCCCAGCCCGCGGGCACCCAGTGCAGCGGCGATGGTCTCCAGCAGCGTCTCCGCCGCCGGCCCACTGGCCAGTACCGGGTGGGCTGCGGTAGCCAGTTCGGCGGCTCGCATGCGCTCCAGCAGTACCGGGTGGGCGAACCGGTCAACCTTGGACACGTCAACCCCGGCCGCCGCGGCGACTTCTTCAACCGATGCGCCCGCACGGATTCGGGCCTGAATATCCTTGGGACGCAACACGCCTCTGCCCTCGTTGTCTCTCGCGGTCTGACCCGGTCGCACCCGATCACCGCGCGCGGCAGCGCGCAGCCGGTCGTCTACCCGAACCAGAAACTTGTCCGACGGGTCGCCACCCTCGCAGATGATGTGCTTGCCATCGACATCGAGCCCGATGAGTGTGAGTTCCCGCATGTCGACCTCCTTCGGTCGGACTCTAACTCAGCGCCGCATGACATAACGAAAAGGACACGCCCACGTCGCGGCCTGGTTCAGGGCGGGGTTCAGAGCCGCTCGACGACCCAGTCGACACACCGGGTCAGGGCGGTCACATCGTCGGGTTCAATCGCCGGGAACATGGCGACCCGCAGCTGGTTGCGGCCCAGCTTCCGATAGGGCTCGGTGTCGACGATCCCGTTGGCCCGGAGCACCTTGGCCACGGCGGCGGCATCCACCTCGTCGGCGAAGTCGATCGTGCCCACCACCTGCGAGCGCAGCGCAGGGTCGCTGACGAACGGCGTGGTGTAGGCGGTTGCCTCCGCCCAGGTGTAGAGCCGCGAGGACGAGTCGGCGGTGCGCTTGACCGCCCAGTCCAGTCCGCCGTTGCCCAGCATCCAGTCGATCTGCTCAGCCATCAGCACCAAAGTCCCGATGGCGGGGGTGTTGTAGGTCTGGTTCTTGAGGCTGTTGTCCACCGCGATGGGAAGCGACAGGAAGTCGGGAACCCAGCGACCGGAGGCGGCGACGGCCGCAATCCGGGCCAGCGCCGCCGGGGACATGATCGCCAGCCACAGCCCGCCGTCGGAGGCGAAATTCTTCTGCGGCGCGAAGTAGTAGACGTCGCAGTCGGTCACGTCGACCGGAAGACCGCCTGCCCCCGAGGTGGCGTCGATGAGGACCAGCGCATCGCCGGATCCCGCCGGCCGCCGGACCCCGACGGCCACTCCGGTGGAGGTCTCGTTGTGGGCCCACGCGATGGTGTCCACCGAGGGATCGGACTGCGGCGCGGGTGCGCTGCCGGGCTCGGCCTTGATCACGATCGGCTCGCCCACGAACGGGTTCGCGGCCACCGCCGAGGCGAACTTCGCACTGAACTCCCCATAGGTGAGGTGCAGCGACTTGGTGTCGACCAGCCCGAAGGCTGCGGCGTCCCAGAACGCGGTGGCACCGCCGTTGCCCAGGATCACCTCATAACCCGCCGGCACGGAGAACAGTTCACGTAGCCCGTCGCGGACCCGGCCCACCAGGTTCTGCACCGGTGCCTGCCGGTGCGAGGTGCCGAACAGCCCGGCGGCGGCACTCAGCGCAGTCAGCTGCTCGGGCCGCACTTTGGACGGTCCGCAGCCGAAGCGGCCGTCGGTGGGCTTGAGGTCGGCGGGGATCACGAGCTGGGCGTTGTCGGCCATGGCTTAAGGGTAGAAGTCGGCGGGCCGGAGCCGAAATCGAGCCGTCCGCCGGCCGACGAACCGGGTGTGGACAGGGCCGGTGCACTGGGGTACGGTTTTTGACATACACCACCTTTGTGTAAACCTCGTAGGAGGGCTGTCATGGCGAGAACCCGGATTGTTCGGCGCTGGCGCCGGAACATGGAAGTGCGTGACGACACCGCCTACGTCGGACTGCTGACCACCCTCTCGGAGGGCTCGGTGCGCCGCAGTTTCAACCCGTACACCGACATCGATTGGGACGCGCCGGAGTTCGCCGTGATCCCCTCCGATGAACGCTGGATCCTGCCGCAGAGCGACCCGCTGGGCAGGCACCGGTGGTACCGGGCGCAAAGCGTCGACAAGCAGATCGAGATCGGGCAGTGGCGGCAGGCCAATGTCGCCAAGGTCGGTCTGCACTTTGAATCCATCCTCATCCGCGGGCTGATGAACTACGCGTTCTGGATGCCCAACGGCTCGCCCGAGTACCGCTACTGCCTGCACGAATCGGTCGAAGAGTGCAACCACACCATGATGTTTCAGGAGATGGTCAACCGCATCGGGGTCGACGTCCCAGGCATGCCGAGGCTACTGCGCTGGCTCTCCCCGGTCGTCCCGTTGGTCGCCGGACCACTGCCCATTCCGTTCTTCTTCGGCGTTCTCGCCGGGGAGGAGCCCATCGACCACACCCAGAAGAACGTCCTCCGCGAAGGCAAGGCTCTGCACCCGGTGATGGAACGGGTGATGGCGATCCACGTCGCCGAGGAGGCCCGGCACATCTCATTCGCGCACGAATACCTGCGCAAACGGTTGCCGCGACTGCGCCCCGCGCAACGCTTCCTGCTGTCGGTGCACGTACCGATCATCATGCGAGTGCTGTGTCAGGCGATCGTCGTTCCGCCGCGGAGTTTCTTCCGGCAGTTCGGGATTCCGCGCGCAGTCCGCAAGGAATTGTTCTTCGCCGCGCCAGACTCGCGGCAGGAGTTGCGCGACATGTTCGCCGATGTCCGGATGCTCTGCTACGACACCGGGTTGATGAACCCGGTGGCGAAGTTGATGTGGCGGATATGCAAAATCGACGGCCCGCCCAGCCGGTATCGCAGCGAACCGCAACGCCGACACGTCGTCGGCGTCGCCTAGTCCGCGGACTCCCGCGGTGCCGCATGTCATAACCCAATCGTGCTGCGGGGACGCCTCCTGTGTCTTCGCCTGCCCGGTCAACTGCATCCACCCCACCCCGGACGAGCCCGGGTTCGCGGTCACCGAGATGCTGTACATCGACCCACAGGCCTGTGTGGACTGCGGGGCGTGCGTGAGTGCCTGTCCGGTCGGCGCGATCGTGGCCGACACCAACCTGCGGCCCGAGCAGGAGGTCTTCGTAGCGGTCAACGCCGATCACTATCCGCCGCGACCGGCGGGGGTGAAACTGCCACCCACCTCCAAGTTGGCGCCGGTGCTGCCGGCGCCGCGGGTGCGGGCCGGCGGGGCCCCGTTGACGGTTGCGGTCGTGGGGTCCGGCCCGGCCGGCATGTACGCCGCTGACGAACTGCTCACCCAACGTGGTGTGCGGGTGAACGTGTTCGACAAACTGCCCACCCCGTACGGTCTGGTGCGTGCCGGGGTGGCACCGGATCATCAGGCCACCAAGGCCATCACAGAGCTTTTCGAGAAGATCAGCCGCCGACGAGGATTCAGTTTCTTCCTCAATGTCGAAGTGGGGAAACATCTTTCACATGCCGATCTCCTAGAGCACCATCACGCGGTGCTCTACGCCGTCGGTGCCCCCAACGAGCGCACGCTTGAAATTGAGGGCATGGGCATCCCCGGCACCGGCAGTGCCACCGAGACGGTCGCCTGGATCAACGGCCACCCGCTCTTCGCCGGCCTCACCGTGGACCTGAGTCAGCCGCGGGTGGTGGTGATCGGCAACGGCAACGTCGCACTCGATGTCGCCCGCATCCTGACCGCCGATCCGGAAACCCTTGCCGCCACTGACATCTCGGAGCCCGCACTGCGGGCGCTGCGCGGTTCGGCGGTGCGTGAGGTCGTCGTCGCGGCCCGCCGTGGCCCGGCCGACTCCGCGTTCACGCTGCCCGAGTTGATCGGCCTGACCGGCACCGCCGACGTCGTCATCGACGCCGCCGACCGGGACCTGGTGCTGCGTGACCTCAGCACTGTCGGCGATACCGCAGCGGCGGCCAAGCTGCGGATCCTGGCCGGGTTGCCTGACGCGGCCGCACCGGCACCCGGACCGCGAATCCGGCTCGCCTACGGGTTAACTCCGCGGCGGATCCTCGGTACCGCCCGAACCTCCGGCATCGAGTTCAGCCGTTCCGACGGCACCGGAACGGTGACCCTTGACGCCGGTCTGGTGCTGACGTCGATCGGCTATCGGGGGGCGGCGGTTCCGAGCCTGCCGTTCGACGAGAAGGCGGCGGTGGTACCCAATTCCGACGGCCGCGTCATCGATCCCGCCACCGGCCTGCCGATGCCCGGCACCTACGTCGCAGGCTGGATTAAGCGCGGGCCCACCGGGTTCATCGGCACCAACAAGTCCTGCTCGATGGTGACCGCCGCCAACCTGGTCGAGGACTTCAACGCCGGGTTGCTCGTTGACCCCGCGGCCCGGCCGGGCGCCCTTGATCGGCTGGTCCGCACCCGCCAACCCGACTTGGTCGACGTTGCCGGGTGGCGGGCCATCGACGCCGCCGAAACCGGACGCGGCGCGGCCGCCGGGCGGCCCCGGGTCAAGTTCACCGCGGTGTCGGATCTGGTTGCCGCCGCTCGCAGCGCGCCGAGCAGAGGCAGGTTCGCGCTGAGGTTCGGCCGCACAAACCGGTAGTTTCCGCTGACCCGATCGGCTCAGGCGTGCGCGATCTCGTCCCATCCGGATACGGACTCCGGTGAGCGGGGGGCCGGGCCGACGTAGAACGCGGCCGGGCGGATCAGCTTGCCCAGCCTTTTCTGCTCGAGGATGTGGGCGCACCAGCCCGCGGTGCGTCCACAGGTGAACATGGCCGGCATCATCTTCGGCGGCACTGCGGCGAAGTCCAGGATGACGGCGGCCCAGAACTCGACGTTGGTCTCGATGGCGCGGTCCGGCCGGCGTTCTCGCAACTCGGCGAGGGCGGCCTGTTCGAGTGCGGCGGCGGCCTCGTAGCGTGGCGCGTTCAGCCGTTTGGCGGTGGCCCGTAGGACCCGGGCCCGCGGATCCTCGGCTCGGTACACGCGGTGGCCGAAGCCCATCAACTTCTCGTGGCGGTCCAGGATGCCGCGGACCACCGCGGCCGCATCGCCGCCCCGCTCAGTCTCCTCGATCATCGGGATCACCCGGGCCGGGGCTCCGCCGTGCAACGGCCCGCTCATCGCCCCGATCGCACCAGAGAGGGCAGCGGCCACATCGGCACCGGTGGACGCGATCACCCGCGCGGTGAACGTTGAGGCGTTCATCCCGTGCTCGGCCGCGGAGACCCAGTAGGCATCGATGGCTTCCACGTGTCGTGGGTCAGGATCGCCCTGCCAGCGTGTCATGAAACGCTCTGTGACCGTTGAGCATTCGTCGATCACCCGTTGCGAGACGGCGGGCTGGTGAATCCCGCGGGCCGACTGGGCGACGTAGGACAGCGCCATCACCGATGACCGGGCCAGTTGATCGCGTGCGGTCTCGTCGTCGATGTCCAGCAGCGGCCGGTAGCCCCAGATCGGCGCCAGCATGGCTAGTCCGGCCTGCACGTCCACCCGGACATCGCCACTGTGGATCGGCAGCGGGAACGGTTCGGCGGGTGCCAGTCCGTCGCCGAAACGTCCGTCTACCAACAGTGCCCAGGCGTCCCCAAAGGTGACCCGCCGGTCGACGAGGTCGGTGATATCCACGCCCCGGTAGCGCAGCGCCCCGCCGTCGCGGTCCGGTTCGGCGATCTCGGTGGTAAAGGCGACCACACCTTCGAGGCCGGGCACGAAGTCGTCCGGTAGGACAGTCATGACCGGAATTCTCCCACCCCGGCGCGGACCTGCGGCCACCGGCCGACGCGGGCAACGGCGTAGGTTGATCGGGTGGCTGATCACGGAGGACCGGCACCGGGCGAGCGCCTCGCGGCGATGCGCACGGAGTATGGCTCGGTAGAGAAGGACGGCAGCAGCGACCTCGACGTCGACTGGCTCGCCGAGGGGTGGGTGTCGTTGCTGCACAAGTGGTTCGACGAGGCCGAGCAGGCCGGTGTTGCCGAACCCAACGCGATGGTGCTGGCCACCGTGCAGGCAGGCCGACCGGTCACCCGAACGGTGTTGTGCAAGAACGTCGATGACGCCGGGGTCACGTTCTACACCAACTACGACTCAGCCAAGGGCGCCGATCTGGAGACCACCCCGTACGCCTCGGTGACGTTTCCGTGGTACGCCCTGGGCCGACAGGTGCACGTCCGGGGGGCCGTCGAGAAGGTGAGCCCGGCGGAGACCGCGCTTTACTGGTCCCGGCGCCCGCGCGGATCGCAGCTGGGTGCCTGGGCGTCGGCACAGTCCCGTCCGATCGGCTCGCGCGCCGAACTGGTCGCGCAACTGGAGCAGGTGACCGAGCGGTTCGCCGACCAGGATCAGGTGCCGGTCCCGCCGCACTGGGGCGGGTACCGCATCACCGCGGAAGTCGTCGAGTTCTGGCAGGGCCGGGAGAACCGAATCCACAACCGGATTCGGGTGACGACGGGCGACCCCGGACACGTCGAGCGGTTGCAGCCCTAAGCGATCGGCGGCGGCGCCGGTCTTCCTGCGCTACCGGCCCGGCGCGGCTGACCTGCAGCGCCTACCATTGGGCTCGTGGCCGACCACGTGGCGGCGGATGCCCTGGGCCTTCGCGAACGCAAGAAGCTGCGAACGCGTGCCACGCTGGTCGACGTCGCGACCCGGCTGTGTGCCCAGCAGGGCTACGAGAACACCACGGTGGATCAGATCGCCGGAGCCGCGGAGGTCTCGCCGCGTACGTTCAGCCGCTACTTCCCGAACAAGGAGGCGGTGATCGGGGCGCTGATCGAGGAAACCTCGGAGCAGGTCGCCAAAGCACTCGCCCGCCAGTCCCATGCCATCACCGAACACGAGGCGCTGGTGTCGGCTCACGTCGAGGTGTTCCGGGCCGCCGAGTGCCGCGAGCCCGGAGCGATGTCGTTCGACCGGGTCAGTGGATTCCTGCGGATCGTCAACGCCTCGCCGATGCTCGGATTGGCCTCGTTCACATTCCGGCCTGACGGCCCGACCCGCGCCACCGTGGCCGCCGTGGCCGACCGGATGGGTTTGCCGGTGGATGCGCCCGAGGTTCGCATCGTTCTCGACACCTGGGCGGTGCTGATGGCGGCCGCCCTCGGCAACCCCGGGACCGACGTCGGGGCCCCGGGGGTCGTCGCTGACCGGATCGAGGAGACGTACGCGGTTTTCACCCGGCTGTGGCGGCCCTGGCGAACCCTCGACCGCACCCCATCGGGCGAGCCCGGACGATAGCGACTAGTTTCACTGAGGACGCGCAGTAGCGTGACCGAGGGGACGGACCGCCAGTGAGCGCCGTCGAATGCGCAAGAAGGGGTTGAAGTGGCCGCAACCGACGACACCGCCACCCTCCGCTACCCGGGCGGGGAGCTTGACCTGGAGATCGTCCACGCGACGGAGGGCTCGGACGGGATCGCGCTGGGCCCGTTGCTCGCCAAGACTGGCTACACGACCTTTGACCAGGGCTTCGTGAACACCGCGGCGACCAAGAGCGCCATCACCTATATCGACGGTGACGCCGGGATCCTCCGCTATCGGGGATACCCGATTGAACAGCTGGCCGAGAAGTCGACCTTCATCGAAGTGAGCTACCTGCTCATCTACGGCGAGTTGCCCACCTCGGAGCAGTTGGCCGCGTTCACCACCCAGATCCAGCGCCACACCATGCTGCACGAGGATCTCAAGCGGTTCTTCGACGGTTTCCCGCGCAACGCGCACCCCATGCCGGTGCTGTCCAGTGCGGTCAACGCCCTCAGCGCCTACTACCAGGACTCGCTGGATCCGCTGGACCATGACCAGGTGGAGTTGTCGACCATCCGGCTGCTGGCGAAGCTGCCCACTATCGCGGCCTACGCCTACAAGAAGTCGGTCGGCCAGCCGTTCCTGTACCCGGACAATTCGATGAGCCTGGTGGAGAACTTCCTGCGGATGACCTTTGGGCTTCCCGCCGAGCCTTACGAGTGCGACCCGGAAATCGTTCGGGCGCTGGACATGCTGCTGATCCTGCACGCCGATCACGAACAGAACTGCTCCACGTCGACGGTCCGATTGGTCGGCTCGTCCCAGGCGAATCTGTTCACCTCGATCTCCGGTGGCATCAACGCGCTGTGGGGTCCGCTGCACGGCGGTGCCAACCAGTCGGTGCTGGAGATGCTGGAGAGCATCCGGTCCGATGGCGCGGATGTGCGCGAATTCGTCCGCAAAGTCAAGAACCGCGAGGACGGCGTCAAACTCATGGGCTTCGGTCACCGGGTGTACAAGAACTACGACCCCCGGGCGCGCATCGTCAAGGAGCAGGCCGACAAGATCCTGAGCAAGCTCGGCGGCGACGACGAACTGCTCGACATCGCCAAGGCCCTCGAGGAGGCGGCGCTGACCGACGACTACTTCGTCGAGCGCAAGCTGTACCCGAACGTCGACTTCTACACCGGCCTGATTTACCGGGCGATCGGCTTCCCGACCCGGATGTTCACCGTGCTGTTCGCGCTCGGCCGACTCCCGGGCTGGATCGCGCACTGGCGAGAGATGCATGAGGAGCCCAATAAGATCGGCCGACCGCGCCAGATCTACACCGGCTACACCGAACGCGACTACATCAATCTCGGCGGCCGCTAGCAACAGTCCGGCCCGGGCCTCTGCCTGACTGCCCTGCCCGGGCTGCGCAAGAACCGCCGCCGGGCACTACGGTGGGTGCGGTGAGCACCAAACCCGAAATCGAATTCCCGGATGGCCCGCCGCCAAGCGAGCTGGTCATCACTGATCTGGTCGTGGGCGAGGGCGCCGAGGCGACGCCGGGCGCGACCGTGGACGTCCACTACGTGGGTATCGAGTACGACACCGGCGAGGAGTTCGACAGCTCGTGGAACCGGGGCGAATCGATCTCGTTCCCGCTGCGCGGCCTCATCCAGGGCTGGCAGGACGGCATCCCGGGTATGCGGGTAGGCGGTCGCCGGCAGCTCGTCATTCCGCCTGAGCAGGCCTACGGGCCGGTCGGTGGCGGTCATCGGCTCTCCGGTAAGACGCTCGTTTTCGTCATCGACCTGCTGGCCACCCACTGAGGGGATGTCGTAACGTCTGTCCGGTTCACACCGTAAGGAGCGCCTGACGTGGGCGCCTCAGATGGGCGGAGGAGGAAACCGATGACGGGTTCCGATGACGAGCGCGTGAGCGCGACGGCAACCGAATGGCGCACTAAGTCGCGATTTTATCGAAGCTCACCCGGTTGGGGCTGGTTGCTGGGCCTGTTGCTGATCCCTCTGCTGTTCGGTTGGCTTGGTTGGGGATCTCTGAAGCCAGAGGTCAACATCAGTGCGCCGAGCATCAGTGCGACCGCGCCCAGTGTGTCCCTGCCGGCCCTGAACTTCGCTCCGGTGTCGATCTTGCGCAACGGCAATGACTTCACGCTCTCGGGGATCCTGCCCGATCTGTCGGTGAAGAACAGCCTGCTGGAATCGATGAAGGCCGCCCTCGGCTCAGACGTCAATCTGATCGACAAAATCGAGATCAAGTCCGCGGTGAGCGCCCCGGATCTCGCCGAGGTCGGCGGGTTGCTCAAGGCCGCCGACGCCATTCCCGACTTCGGGTTCACCATCGAAGGTCCCACCCTGACCCTGGCCGGGACCGCACCCAGCGACGAAGTCAGGGCTGCAGTCGAGGACGCCGCGAAGGCCGCGTGGCCGAACGTCCAGATCGTCAACAACATCGATGTCAAGGCCGCGGCCACCGGTTCCTGCGAGAATCTCCAGGCCGATATCACCTCGGCGATGAATGCTCCGGTCCATTTCGGAACCGCTAACGCGACGCTCGCACCGTCGTCGTCGGCGATGCTGTCAGCTGTTGCCAACGCGATCAAGGGATGCCCGGATGCCCGGATCACCGTCACGGGCTACACCGACAACACCGCGAGCGATGCGACCAACATCCCGCTGAGCGAACGGCGAGCGAAGGCTGTCGGCGATTACCTTGTGGCCCAGGGAGTTTCGGCGCAAGCGGTTACTACCGAGGGGCTCGGCGCATCGAGCCCGGTCGCCAGCAACGACACCGCGGCCGGTCGGGCTCAGAACCGCCGCGTCGAGATCACGGTGAGCTAGGAGTATCGAGATGGGATTCATCGTTCAGTGGTTGTGGTACCTGGTGGCCTTTCTGGCCGGCTCTGCGGTCGCGTGGCTGATCGCGGTTCTGACCGTGAGCCGTACCAGCAGGGAAGAGGCCATCGCCGACCTACCCGGCTCTCGTGAGATCGGAGGACGGTGATGCGCGACGTGAACTGGTGGCTGATGACGCTGTCCTTCCTGCTCGGACTGTTGCTCACCCTGGCCCTGACCATCCGCAAGGTCACCCGGGAGGTCCCGGTTACCCATACGGTCGCGGGCACGATGACCGCCGCGGGCGCGGCGGTCGCCGCTGGCGCTGCAACCAAGGTGGCCACGACCGAACGCGTCGTCGCGGAGAAGGTTGATGTCGTCGAACGCGTCGTCGCGGAGAAGGTTGATGTAGCGCACCGGGTGGTCGCGCACACCCGCGTTTCCGGCCCGGCCGGCTACACCGTTAAGGGCGACAAGGACACCATGCGGTACTTCACGACCGCGAGCCCCGATTACGACGGAATCGAGGCCGAGGTGTGGTTTGCCGATGAGGAGAGCGCCGAGAAGTCCGGTTTCCGGCGCTGGGACAGCTAGGGCCTACTGGGTTCGCAGCACAAACCCCACGCCGCGAACGGTGTGCAGCAGTCGCGGGGCACCGCCGACCTCCAGCTTGCGGCGCAGGTAGCCGATGAAGACGTCGACGACGTTGGTGTCCGCGGCGAAGTCATAACCCCACACCAACTCGAGGAGTTGGGCGCGGCTGAGCACGGCGGTCTTGTGTTCGGCGAGTACGGCCAGCAGGTCGAACTCGCGCTTGGTCAGGTCGACATCGGTCCCGTTGACCCGCGCGCGCCGACCCGGGATGTCGATCTCCAATGGCCCGACGCTGATGGTCTCCGAGGAGAATGTCGCGGTGGAACCGCGCCGACGCAACAGTGCCTTGACCCTCGCGACCAGCTCGGCGAGCACGAACGGCTTCACCAGGTAGTCGTCGGCGCCCGCCTCCAAGCCGGCCACCCGGTCATCGACTGAGCTTCGCGCGGACAACACACACACCGGAACGTCGTTGTCCATCGCGCGCAGGGCGGTTACCACGCTCACCCCGTCGAGCACGGGCATGTTGATGTCGAGGACGATGGCGTCCGGTCTGGTCTCGGTGGCGCTGCGCAGGGCCTCCGCTCCGTCGACAGCGGTGGTCACCTCGAATCCGGAGAGCCGCAGCCCCCGTTCCAGCGACGCCAGCACGTCG
Source organism: Bifidobacterium breve (assembly GCA_945882475.1). Classification (GTDB taxonomy): domain Bacteria; phylum Actinomycetota; class Actinomycetes; order Mycobacteriales; family Mycobacteriaceae; genus Mycobacterium. The sequence continues at coordinate 10,948 of CAMCWJ010000001.1, read as the reverse complement.
GGGTCGTCATCGACCACCAGAACGCGCGGCGAAGCGGGAGTGCTGTCCATGCCTGTCATCTTGCCGGATCGTCGTGAATACCGGCGGGAGGCTCGACGGGCAGGTGGCTCGTGACATGATCGAACCTGGAAGGTCGGCGGCTCTGGGCGCTGACGCAGGAGGCGAATCGGGCATGCGCAGCGTGGTGAACTCCGATCGGCCGAACCCGTCGATCGCGCCGCCGCCGGCCCGGGTGCGGGCGGTCTCGGATCTGTTGCGGCTGATGCCCTATCTGATGCCGTACCGAGGCCGCTGGATAGCGATGATTGGGATCGCGCTCCTCAGCCTGGTGGCCACCATCGCCATTCCATTGATGACCAGGGCGGTCATCGACGGGCCGGTGCGCAACCAGGATCCGCGCGGGCTCTGGCTGTTGGGCTCAGTGGCGCTCGCCCTAGGCGTCGCCGAGGCGGCGCTGTGGTTCATCCGCCGCTGGCTGGTGGCGCGGGCCACCATGGGCGTGGAAACCGACATTCGCAAGGACCTGTACGCGCGGTTGCAGATCCTGCCGATGTCTTTCCATGGCCGCTGGCAGTCCGGGCAATTGCTCTCCCGAATCATGAATGACCTGAACGTGATTCGGCGTCTGCTGTCCTTCGGCCTGGTCTTCCTGATGCTCAATATCCTGCAGATCGTCGCGGTGACGGTGATCCTGTTGGTGATCTACTGGCCGCTCGGTGTCGTAGTTCTGCTCTCCGTCGTCCCGGTCACCGCCACGGTGATGCGGTTCGAACGCTCCTTCACGCAACTATCGCGCCAGGCGCAGGATCAGGCCGGTCACGTCGCAACCCATGTCGAGGAGTCCGCTCTGGGACTTCGGACAGTGAAATCCTTCGGCCGCGAGGACTACATCTACGACCGGTTCGACGAGCAGGCTGTCAAGTTGTACGACACCCAGATCCAGAAGGTCTCTGTCTCGGCCAAGTTCTGGACGCTGCTGGAGGTCATCCCCGGCATCACGTTGATCGTCGTGCTCGGCTTCGGCGCCTACGCCGCCGGCCGCGATCTGGTGACGTTGGGAACCCTGGTGGCCTTCATCACGATGATGCTTTCCCTGGTGTGGCCGATAGCCTCGCTGGGCTTCCTCATGTCGATGATCCAGGAGTCGATGACAGCGGCGAACCGGATCGCCGAGATCTTCGATGCGCCAGTCGCGATCACCGATGGACCGCGCACCGAGACGCCGGCCGGCGGCCGGCTGCAACTCGACGATGTCGGCTTCCGCTTTGCCGGATCTGAGACCTGGGCGCTGCGGCACGTCTCGTTGACAGTCGAGCCCGGACAGACCCTGGCCCTGGTCGGGGCGACCGGATCCGGCAAGTCGGTGCTGGCCGAACTGCTGCCGCGGCTCTACGACGTCACTGAGGGCCGAATCCTGCTCGACGGGGTCGACATTCGCGACTTCTCGCTGCCGGCACTCCGGCGGGCCATCGCGGTCGCATTCGAGGACCCAACCCTGTTCTCGATGTCGGTGGCCGAGAACCTTCGACTCGGCCAGCCATCGGCCACCGACGACGACCTTGCCGCCGCGGTGCAGATCGCCGCCGCGGATTTCGTCTACGAGTTGCCGTTCGGCATGGCGACCCGCATCGGTGAGCAGGGGATGAGCCTGTCCGGTGGGCAACGCCAGCGATTGGCCCTTGCCCGAGCGATTCTGGCGCAGCCTCGCGTCCTGGTTCTCGACGACACGCTTTCGGCGCTCGACGTCCACACGGAGGCGGCTGTCACCGAAGCGTTGCGCCGGGTCTTAGCCAGTGTCACCGGAGTTGTTGTGGCACATCGTGCGTCGACGGTGCTGCTGGCAGACAAGGTCGCTCTGCTCGACACCGTTGACGGTGCGGGAACCGTCACTCATATCGGGACCCACGAGGAGCTGTTGGCGACCGTCCCGCGATACCGCTACCTGCTGGCCGCCGATGATGAACTCGATGATGGCTGCGAGCCGCGACCGGTCTGGGAGGATCTCGACGCTCGTCAACGTCTCGACCATTCCTACGAGGAGGCGCTGGCGCAACGGGAGGCCATCCGCAGGCCCGCGGGCTACGTCGCCGCCGAGGGCGCCCAGTGACCGCCACCGAATGGCGGGGTCAGTTCGACGAGACGCCCGACGATCTCCGCCTGGTTGATGCCGAGCCTCGTCGTGGTGAGGCCCGCGCGCTGCTGGCATCGCTGCTACGACCGTATCGGTTGGCCCTTGGCGTGTTGGCGCTGGTCGTGATCGTGGAAAACGCTGCGCGACTGGTAGTTCCGCTGCTTGTTCAGCGGGGTATCGACCAAGGCATTCCGCCACTGCGGGCCGGCGGTTCCGCAGGCGAACTGATGACCGTTGTCGCAATGCTGTGCGCGGCGGTGGTGGTACAGGCAGTCAGCAGGATGTTCTTCCTCAATGCCTCCGGCCGGATCGGCCAGCAGGTGCTACTGGAGGTGCGCCGCAGACTCTTCCGCCACTTCATGCGCCTTGATGTCACCTTTCACGACCGCTACACCTCCGGCCGGGTGGTGAGTCGTTCGACAAACGATGTCGAGGCGATCCAGGACATGCTGGAAACCGGCTTCGACAGCCTGGTCACCGCTGCGCTGACGTTGTTCGGCACCGCCATCCTGTTGTTGGTGCTCGATTTTCGACTGGGCCTGATGTGCCTGGCTGCTTTCCCGATTCTGATCGCGCTGGTGTGGTGGTTCTCGCGTGAGTCGACGAAGAACTACCGCCGGGTCCGCGAGAACGCCGCGCTGGTCATCGTGCAGTTCGTCGAAACCATGACTGGCATCAAGGCGGTGCAGGCATACCGCCGTCAGCCCCGCAACCAGGAGATCTTCGACAACGTCGCCGACGAGTATCGAAGTGTCAACGAGCGCAGTTTCACACTGCTGGCGGTCTTCATGCCCGGAGTGAAACTGGTCGGCAACCTCACCACCGGCCTGGTGCTGCTCTACGGCGGTTACCGCGTGCTTAACGGCGAAATGACCATCGGCACACTGGCGGCGTTCCTGCTCTACCTGCGGATGTTCTTCGAGCCCATGCAGGAGGTCTCGCAGTTTTTCAACACCTTTCAGTCCGCGTCGTCGGCGCTGGAGAAGATCGCCGGCGTGCTGGCCGAACAGCCGGGCATCGACGACCCCGTGCATCCCCTCGCACCGGTGGCCATACAGGGTGAAATCACCTTGGCAGAAGTGCAATTCGGCTACGACGCCCAGAACCCTGTGCTTACCGGAATGACGCTTGAGATACCGGCCGGTCAGACCGTCGCGCTGGTCGGCACCACCGGTGCCGGCAAGACCACCATCGCCAAACTGATCGCCCGCTTCTATGACCCCCAATCCGGGGCCGTCACCCTCGACGGTGTCGACCTGCGTGACTTCGCCCAAAGCGATCTGCGCCGTCACGTCGTGATGGTGACGCAGGACAACTTCCTGTTCTCCGGAACCGTCGCGGACAACATCCGGTTCGGCCGCCCCGACGCGACGGACGCTCAGGTCCGGGAGGCCGCAGCCGCCGTGGGCGCCGAGGAGTTCATCACGGCCTTGCCCGAGGGCTATGAGACCGACGTGGCCAAGCGGGGTGGGCGGCTGTCGGCGGGGCAGCGCCAGTTGATCGCGTTCGCCCGTGCCTTCCTCGCTGATCCGGCCGTGCTGATCCTCGACGAGGCGACGTCATCGCTTGATATTCCCAGCGAGCGCCTGGTTCAACGCGCCCTGCGCACGGTGCTGGCGAGGCGTACCGCGCTGATCATCGCCCACCGGCTGTCCACCGTCGAGATCGCCGACCGGGTGCTGGTGGTCGAGCACGGACGGGTCGTCGAGGACGGCTCCCCGCGCGACCTGATCGGCAGCGGCGGGCACTACGCCGCCTTGCACAGGGCCTGGGTGGACTCGCTGGCGTAGCGGCGCGGCCGTGGGCAACCGACAAGGCGAGCTGTGCCGGTGCCAGAAAACTGTTCCGGGCACGGACAGTAGTCTTGGCGCTCATGATCGGAGTCGAGCGCGTCGGTGACGTGACAACAATCGAGTTGCAGCGCCCGGAACGGCGCAATGCGCTCAATTCCGCCCTCGTCGACGCACTGCGCGAGGCCGTGGAGAACGCGGCCGCCGACGACGTCCGCGCCATCGTGCTCACCGGGGCCGGCACCGTGTTCTGCGCGGGCGCCGACCTGTCCGGCGACGTTTTCGCCGCGGATTTCCCGGATAAGGCAATCGCGCTCAATATGTCCATCGATGCCGCGCCGATGCCGGTGATTGCGGCTATCAACGGCCCGACGATCGGCGCCGGCGTCCAACTGGCGATGGTCTGCGATCTTCGTGTGGTAGCCCCGGAGGCGTATTTTCAGTTCCCAATCGCCAAATACGGACTGGCCCTGGACAATTGGAGTGTCCGACGGCTGGCATCGCTGGCCGGGCACGGGCGGGCCCGGGGCATGCTGCTGGCCGCCGAGAAGCTAGATGCGCAGACCGCGCTGGCCACCGGCATGGCCAACCGGATCGGCACCCTGGCCGACGCGCAGGCGTGGGCGGCCGAGATCGCGGGCCTGGCACCGCTGTCGCTGCGGCACACCAAACGGGTGCTCAACGACGATGGCGCCTACGAGGCCCAGAGTCCGGTTCACAAGCAGCTTTTCGACCAGGCCTGGGGCAGCGGTGATGTGATCGAGGCCCAGGTGGCCCGCGTCGAGAAGCGGGCCCCGAGGTTCGGCGGAGCCTGATCCCAGTGGCCGACCTACCCAATCCGTTCCCGGTCGGGAAGGCTGCGCTGCGCCTGGCGCTGGGCACTGCATCGTTGGCTGCAGGGGGCTGGGGATTGCGCGCGCTTCGCGACACGCCCGCGGCGCTGGGTGCCGGACCCGGGGCGATCCGCGCCGCCGCCGAGGGTTCGCCGCACTACCGCGGAGGGGTTTTCACCAACCTCGAACCGTTCTCGGCTATCGAACTCGACATCGAGGAGAACCGAATGGTGCTCTTCGATCTCTTCTCCGGCGCATCAGAGAGCAGACCTTCTGCGGCCATCCCGTTAGCGCAGCCCGCAACGGACGGGCCCGCTGAAGTGCCCGCCGTGACCTGGTTGGGCCACGCCACCGCACTGATGGAGATCGACGGTTACCGACTACTGACCGACCCCCTGTGGAGTGCGCGCTGCTCGCCGTCGAAAACTATTGGCCCGCAGCGGCTGCATCCGCCACCGCTGGCATTGGAGGCGCTGCCCGCACTGGATGCGATAGTGATCAGCCACGATCACTACGACCACCTCGACATGTCCACGGTGCAGGCGCTGGCACGTACCCAGCGGGCGGTGTTCGTCACACCATTGGGTGTCGGTGCGCACCTGCGCCACTGGGGAATACCGCCGCGGCGCATCGTCGAACTGGACTGGAACGCATCCACCCGGATCGGTGATCTGAGGCTGGTCTGCACCCCGGCCCGGCACTACTCCGGCCGGTTCCTGTCGCGCAACAACACCCTGTGGGCCTCCTGGGCCATCCTGGGGCCGCGGCATCGTGCCTACTTCGGCGGTGATACCGGATACACCAGTAGTTTCACCGAAATCGGTTCAAACCACGGGCCTTTCGACATGACGGTGCTGCCCATTGGTGCCTACAACAAGTCCTGGCGGGACATTCACATGAACCCCGAGGAAGCCGTCCAGGCGCACTGCGACCTCGGCGGCGGCGGAGTCATGGTGCCGATCCACTGGGCAACCTTCCGGCTCGCCCCGCACCCCTGGGCCGAGCCGGCCGAACGAGTCGTCGAGGCCGCCGCAGCCGCCGGGGTGCAAGTGGGGGTGCCCAGGCCCGGTGGTCGCGTTGTCGCGGATGAGACGCCACAGATCGAGCGCTGGTGGCGGCTGTGACACCCCGCATCGCCCGCCCCGTTACGGGACTGGCGTTGGCGGTGGCACTGACCGCCTGCGTTTCCACCCCACCCTCGGGCACGAATGCCAACGCGACCCTGCCTCAACAAACGTCACTGTCTCAACAAAATTCACTGTCTCAACAACCGCCGCAACTCATCCCGGCGATGCCCCTGCCGGATGACGCGATCGGCAACGCGGTCGCCCGACTCGACGGCCTGGCCACCGAACTGATGCAATCCTCCGGCATCCCGGGCATGGCCGTCGCGGTGGTACACGCCGGTAAGACGCTGTACGCCAAGGGGTTCGGAGTTCGCGACGCCAGTTCCCCGGACAGAGTCGACACCGATACGGTGTTCCAGTTGGCTTCGTTGTCGAAGTCCATCGCCGCCACCGTGGTCGCTCACCAGGTCGGTGTCCGCGATCTCAGCTGGGATGCCCCGATCGTCGCCCATCTGCCGTGGTTCGCCCTCTCCGACCCTGCGACAACCAGCATGCTCACCGTCGCCGATCTGTTCGCGCACCGGTCCGGATTGCCCGATCATGCCGGAGACCTGTTGGAGGACCTCGGCTACGACCGCCGTGCAGTCCTGGAACGCCTGCGATTGGTGCCGCTGGCCCCATTCCGAACGTCATACGCCTACACGAACTTCGGTGTCACCGCCGCCGCCGAGGCGGTGGCTGCCGCTGCCGGTAGCCCCTGGGAGGACCTCAGCGATCAGGTGCTCTATCGCCCGCTGGGAATGGAATCGACCAGTTCGCGTTTCTCCGACTACGCGAGCCGGCCCAACCGCGCCGTCGGTCACGTCAAAGTCGACGGCAACTATCAGCCGCGTTACTCCCGCGACGCAGATGCGCAGTCGCCGGCCGGCGGGGTCAGTGCCTCGCTCAATGACATGACGCATTGGCTGACGATGATGCTTGCCGGGGGCCGCTACAGCGGGAAGCAGGTCGTCGAGTCCTCAGCACTGTTGCCCGCCCTGACTCCGCAGATGGTGTCTGACCCGCCGAGCGAGCCGGCGATGCGGTCGGGTTTCTACGGCTACGGCTTCAATATCGCCACCTCCGCGGCGGCCCGGATGCAGTTCAGCCACTCCGGCGCTTTCGACCTCGGTGCGGCAACGAATTTCGTCCTCATCCCCTCCGCCGACGTCGCCATTGTCGTACTGACCAATGCCGCACCGGTCGGAGTGCCGGAGACGCTCACCGCCGAGTTCGCCGACCTCGTCCAGTTCGGTGTCCTCAGACAGGACTGGCGCACGCTGTACGCCGGAGCCTTCGCCGCGATGGACCGCCCATTCGGTGAATTGGCCGGCAAACAGCCGCCCGCCGAGCCCCTGCCGCCGCGCCCATTGCAGTCCTATGTCGGTACCTACGCCAACGACTACTGGGGACCAGCGGGGGTGATAGTCAAGGACGGCGCTTTGACTCTGTCGCTGGGGCCCCGTCCGGAGAATTTCCCGCTTACCCACTGGGACGGTGACACGTTTTCCTACCGCCTGGTCACCGAAAACGCCCCGCCGGGAAGCGTTTCCCGAGCAACGTTCAACGGTGACCGGCTGACGCTGGAGTACCTCGACCAGGACAAGATGGGTAAGTTCACCCGATGAGTCGCTTGCGCGAAAAGCAGAGGTCCCGATGACTGTGGGTATCCCCACCGGTCTGACCGAGGCCGAGGTCGCCGCCCGAGTCGCCGCCGGTGAAACCAACGACGTTCCCAGTCGCGCCTCGCGCACCGTCGGTGAAATCGTGCGTTCGAACGTCTTCACCCGCATCAACGCCATCCTCGGCGTGCTGTTGATCCTCGTGCTGGCCACCGGATCGCTGATCAACGGATTGTTCGGCCTCCTCATCGTCGCCAACAGCGCCATCGGCATCATCCAGGAACTGCGTGCCAAGCAGACCCTGGACAACCTGGCCATCATCAGTCAGGCCAAGCCCAGGGTGCGACGCCAGTCCGGGACCGGTGAACTACCGCCCAACCTGGTGGTGCTCGATGACGTCATCGAACTCGGCCCCGGCGATCAAATCGTGGTCGACGGTGAGGTGCTCGAGGCCGCTGCGCTGGAGATCGACGAGTCGCTGCTCACCGGGGAGGCCGATCCGATCGGCAAATCTGTTGGCGATCCGGTGCTTTCGGGCAGCTTCGTAGTGGCCGGTTCCGGCGCCTACCGTGCGACGAAGGTTGGCCGGGAGGCCTACGCGGCCCGGCTTGCCGAAGAGGCCAGCAAGTTCTCCCTGGTGAAATCCGAACTGCGCAGCGGGATCAACACCATCCTGCGGGTCATCACCTACCTCCTGGTTCCCACCGGGCTGCTGATCATCTACTCGCAGTTGTTCACCACCGGCGCGGGCTGGCGGGAGTCGTTGTTGCGGATGGTTGGCGCACTAGTGCCGATGGTCCCTGAGGGCCTGGTGTTGATGACCTCGATCGCGTTCGCCGTCGGCGTGGTGCGACTCGGCCGGCGGCAGTGCTTGGTGCAGGAGCTCCCCGCGATCGAGGGCCTGGCCCGGGTCGACGTGGTGTGCGCCGACAAGACCGGCACGCTCACCGAGAACGGGATGCGGTTCTCCCGGGCGCAGCCGCTGGCGGATGCCTCTGCCGAGCAGATCGGAATTGTGCTGGCTGCTCTGGCCGCCGACGATCCCCGGCCCAACGCCAGCATGGCGGCCATCGCCGAGGCCTGTCCGTCCGCGCCTGGCTGGACCGCGACCGCGGTGGCGCCGTTCAAGTCGGCCACCAAGTGGAGCGGGGCGTCGTACTCCCAACACGGAAACTGGGTGATCGGGGCTCCGGACGTACTGCTCGACTCGGACTCGCCGGTGGCCCGAGATGCCGAGGAGATCGGTGCGTGCGGCCTGCGGGTCCTGCTGCTCGGATCCTCCGACGGTCCCGTCGACGGCCCGCAGGCCCCCGGCCGGGTCACCCCGGTCGCGCTGGTAGTACTCGAGCAACGGGTCCGTCCGGACGCCCGCGAGACCCTGAATTACTTTGCCGCCCAGCATGTCTCGGTCAAGGTGATCTCCGGTGACAATGCGGTGTCGGTGGGAGCAGTGGCGGATTCACTGGGCCTGCACGGTGAGACCGTGGACGCCCGCGAACTCCCCGCCGATCAGGATGCACTGGCCGACACGATGGCGGAGTACACCACTTTCGGCCGGGTGCGCCCGGATCAGAAGCGCGCAATGGTCCATGCCCTGCAGTCCCGCGATCACACTGTCGCGATGACCGGCGACGGAGTCAACGACGTACTGGCACTGAAGGATGCCGATATCGGCGTCGCCATGGGTACGGGTAGCCCGGCTTCGCGCGCAGTCGCTCAGATCGTGCTGCTGGACAACAAGTTCGCAACGCTGCCCTATGTGGTCGGCGAGGGCCGGCGGGTCATCGGCAACATAGAACGCGTCTCCAACCTGTTCCTGACCAAGACCGTGTACTCGGTGCTGCTCGCCCTGCTGGTCGGGCTGGCCGGGGTGTCCTCCAAGCTGTTCGGAACCGCCCCCCTGCTCTACCCGTTCCAGCCGATCCACGTCACGATCGCGGCCTGGTTCACCATCGGGATTCCGGCTTTCGTGCTGTCGCTGGCGCCCAACAACGAGCGGGCCCGTACCGGGTTCGTCCGGCGCGTGATGACCTCGGCCCTGCCCACGGGTGTGGTCATCGGCGTTGCGACTTACACCACCTATCTGCTAACACTGCCGGGCCGCGATGCCGGCGCCACGGCGCAGACCCAGGCGTCCACCTCGGCGCTGATCACGTTGTTGCTGGGCGCGTTATGGGTGCTTGCCGTGGTGGCCCGGCCCTACCAGTGGTGGCGGATCTGCCTGGTGCTCTTCTCCATGCTGTCCTACGTGGTCATCTTCGCGTTACCGATTGCTCGCCAGAAGTTCATGATCGACCCGTCCAACACCTCGGCGACCACCACGGCGGTGCTGATCGGCCTGCTCGCCGCGGCCCTGATCGAGGCGTTGTGGTGGATCCAGGGCAGGCTGCTGGGCGAACCGAGGCGGGTGTGGCGCTAGACGGAAACGGTGCTTAGATTGGCGCTGGGGCCTCGTCCGGGCAACCGGACCTCGCCGAGGATGGGTGGTCTCACCGCAGCACCGAGAAAGGGTTATTAGATGTCCTTCATTGACAAGGCCAAGGAAGCTCTCAGCGACAACCTGGACAAGGCCAAGGACGCCATCACCGACAACGTCGACAAGATCGAGGGCGCCATCGACAAAGCCGGCGACTTCATCGACGACAAGACCGGCGGAAAGTTTGCCGAGACCATCGACAAGGTTCAGGGCGCAGCCCAGGGCGCGGTGGACAAGGTCACTGACGCGACGGCGTCGGCCAAGGATGCCGCAGCCGATGTCGCTGGCAAGGCCAAGGAGGCGGCCGAGAACGTCGCAGACAAGGTCGACGGCCAGTAAGTCCCGATGGCGAAGGTCTCGGTCTCCGTAGACGTTCCGCTATCGCCGCAGCAGGCTTGGCAGCACGCATCCGACCTCTCCCGGTATTCCGAATGGCTCACCATTCACCGGTTGTGGCGGACGAAGCCGCCGGCCGACCTCGACAAGGGCACCGTCCTGGAGTCCATTGTCGAGGTCAAGGGCATGCCGAACCGGATCAAGTGGACCATCGTGAGCTTCCGCCCGCCGGAGTCGTTGACGCTCAACGGTATCGGTGTTGGCGGGGTGAAGGTCAAACTGATCGGCAAGGTCCGACCTGAACACGGCACCGGGGCCGCCTCGGTCCTCACCTTGGACGTCCACCTGGGCGGCCCCGCCCTGTTCGGTCCGATCGGCATGATCGTCGCCGCGTCGTTGCGCGGCGACATCCAGGCCTCCCTGGACCGGTTCGTGGCGCTGTACGCCGCTTAGACTCCCGGCATGGCCTACGAGTACGGGTTCGACGTCGGTGCCCTCGACGCGATCGACTTTCACACCCATGTCGAACTCGACTCCGGCGGCGGATGCGCCTACGACGACGAACTCGCCGAGGCGACCGGACGGTACTTCAACCTCGGCCCGAATCACATGTGGCGAGTCGACGAACTCGCCGAGCACTACCGCCGGCACAAC